>DASXVS010000045.1 GCA_036504095.1 Armatimonadota bacterium
GGACCGCTCAAGCAACCCTGCCACCTCCTCGGAACGCGTTCAACTGATAGCCACCAATCGGATTAACGGCGAAACGGGATATGACCACACAATTTGATCGACAAAAACCGAAAACCCGATCAAGTTGCGACCCAGCCTGAAATGGGGAAACGTCCGGATGGATCGTTTCCCCATTTGCTAATCACCTTGTTTCCTTACTTGTCGGTCACTTGCAGGCCGACCGGCGAGGCAGTCGCCCGGATGCCGGGGTTGTAGTACTGGTACACGACGCTTTGCGGCGTCTGAGCGCGCAGCGGGTATTGCGCAGCCATGTGAACGGAGAAGGTCACCGGCTTGTTCGCCTCGATGCGGTCGAAGTACAGGATGATCTGGCGTCCAGTCAGTTCGAACCGCGTGATCGTCTTCGCCTCGACGAGGCCGATCAGATCGTTCTGATCGACGACGAATCCAGGCGGCACGCCGAGATCGACGACGACCATGTTCGCGTATTTCGCCGGCGGGAGGTTGCGGATCCCCATTCCGACCAGTTCACCGGCAAGCATCACCGGCGGGGTGAACGTGATTTTGACGTCGGCCTTCAGCGTCTCATTGACGGCCAGTTGCGTCCGGTCGTATTTGACCTCGATGTCTAGCGGGCCTTTTTCGGCTCCCTGGCCGCCCCACGGCGTGTAGTGCCAAGCGGAGATGCCGTACATCATCTGTCCCTCGCCTGAAACCTGGAGTTCAACGTCATTGTCACCCGCGCGGACGTACTCCCTGCAGTCAACCTGCTGCATCACGTCCGCATTGTCATCGGTTACCTTGACCGTGCCGGCCTCGGATCCGTTGACGAGGACCTTGATCGTGGCGGAGCCCTTGTGCACCTGGGCGCCCTGCCCGGCGAGAAGCGCTCGGAGGGTGAGGATGGTGGCCTGAGTGCTTCCCCACGTTCCGCTGGGGTCACGTTTGGAGATGAGCCAGTTCAGGGCGCGGCCGACCACGTCGGGATACCGGCCGGATTTGATGCAGGCCAACGCCGCCAGGGCCGTCGTTTCGATGTTGGCTGAGTCGCCTCCCGCGAAAGTAACCGTGGCCTGGCCGGTTTTCCAGTAGGTCATGCCATTCGGGTCATCGGTGCGTTCCTTAACCAGGCGGTCGGTGATTGTTGTGCCGGCGGGGTCGTTGGGGGCGGCGGTGAGCATTGCGTTAGCCAGGATGGCCAGCGCATAGGCGTCAAGCGCTTCGCTCTGGTGAGTCTTGAGGTAGTTGACGCCCTTCCCGGCGGTGCCGGGAGCGCCGTCCACGATGCGGTTGCTCTCGGCCAGCCCCCAGGTCACGTAAGCGGTGGCGAGGAGGTTGCTCTTCCACATCGGTCCGAGACCTTCATCGATATAGTTGGCGTCCGGCGCCCAACTGCCGTCCGGGTTCTGCTGTGACGCTTCCCAGACCTGCGTCCGCGAGAGGACGTTTTTATCGACGTCCCACACGCCGGACATGTCTGCGAATTCCTGCAGGCCGAATGCCGTGAGGACCTTGTTTGCGGGCGGCGTTCCAAACCAGCTGAACCCTCCGCCCTGAACTTCAAAGGAAAGCAGGCGCTGGTAGCCGAGGTTGATGTACTGCTCGGCCTTCATCCGGATTTCGGGTGTTATCTTGTTCGTCCGCTTCATGTAATCCAGAACGAGCACGTTTGGATACGTGGTTGACGAGGTCTGCTCGAAGCAGCCGAACGGCATCCGGAAGATGTTGTCCATACCCTCGACGACGGTGCTGAACACTCCCGGGTAGACCTTCACCAGGATGTTGCTGGCGCCGGCGACGCTGCCCTCCGGAATGCGGACGGTCTGGTGGACCGTTTCGGTGAGGCGACCATTGAACGCCTGCTCGACCCGCTTGCCATTCGGAATGACTTCGACTTCGCGGCGGACGGCGTCCGAACGGGAGGTACCCTGGGCGCGGATCGTCAGTTTCTGGAACCCCAGGCCGGTTACCTTGACGCGGTACTTGACGCCCTTCACCTCGTTCGGCCCGAGGCTCACAGTCTTGGCGGCGTCGTCCATCAACTGGAACCAGCCCTCCTTATCGGCGGTGAGGGTGACTTTCTGCGCGCGAGGCAGGTAGTTGTAGACCGACACGGGCACGGAGACTTCGTCGCCCTGCGTGAGTTGAACGGGGAAGTTGATGTCCACAAAGAAGTCCTGGAATACGCGCATTGGCGCGGTGACGGAGCCCATGGCGCCGTTTCGGGTGGAGGCCATCGCCGTAAGACGCCACGTGGTGATGCTGTCCGCCATCGGCACATCCAACGATGCGCGGCCGTTGTTGTCGGTGATCAGCGAAGGCTGGAACAGCAGGGTTTCCGGGAAGTACTCGCGAACTCGCGCCGGCGCGGCGGTAACGGCGGAGTTGTCTTCCTGATACGCGAACGCTGTCTTGATGCCCTCCGGTACCAGCCTGTTCTTTTCTAATCCCAGGAGCATCGGCATGGGGGCAGCTGCCGGTCGGTCGAAAGCGACGGCGCCATCGACTACCATGCCTCGGCGCACCCCGCCGAAACCACGGCCGCCGAAGCCCCCGCCTCTCGCGGCCCAAGCCATCTGATCGCGGTCCCTGAACATCGTGTCCTTCACGCTCTGGCTGAGCCAAACGTAGATGTCGATATCATCTTCTGTGTGGGCTTTGCCGTCCGGGCCGAACGAGTGGAGGGTGAAGCCGTCTTTGTAAGACTGGCTGACAGCCGAGATGGTATAGTCGTGTTTCCACGGATCAATTGTCTTTGGACGGGCGAGGCGACCGTCCAGAACGAGAACCATCAGCGCGTCGCCGGACAGCGTCGGGTAGGCCTTGTGCGCCTTCTCGTAAGCATTCATTGCCTGTCGGATCGCCTCGGCGTCATCGGCGACGAGGTTGAACCCGCGTTCGCGAGCGGCGGCGAGCTTCGCGGGATATGAATCCGCGAGCATTGCGACGGCATCGTCGCGCCGTGGCAACGACGCGAACAACGCGCCCGCGGCACGCTGGCGGACCGCGCCCACGGCGCCCGTCGGCACCGGACGGACGATCTCGGAAGGCGACATACCGTGGATTTCGTACCGGGGTTCCAGTATCTCCTTTTCCAGGAGGAAATACACCTTCTCCATCCCGGGCTGCATCTCCTGGAGGGCGAAGACGCTCTCATCCACGATACTGACTCCCAGTGCAGACGGGCGCGGACGCCCGTCGGGACCCGTCACGGCGAAACGGACCTTCGCGGGCTCGCCGGGGAGATAGGTTTCCTTATCCGGTGTTGCCGCAATGCGCAGATCATTCGCGGGATCGACGTAGACCACGCGGGTGTCGCGGCGGATATTGCCGTCGTGTCCGATGCGATAAGCGTGAATCTCGAGCGTGCCGGACAGATCGGGCCCGAGGCTGACGGACACTTCCGCGCGCCCGGCCTCGAGTTCGGCCGTCTTGGTCAACACGGTCTGCCGGTTACGCATGATGTCGAAATACACTGGGGATTTGCCCTGCGGGCTGATGGCGGTCAGGTGGAGCGTTTCGCCTACCCTGTTCAGCGCGCCGTCCGCGTGCAGCAGGATCGCCTCAGCGTCCGGTGCGTTGAGCGCCGCAGTAGCCGCGCCGGTAGCGCCATTGGCATCCCTCACCGTGACCTGCAGCCCCTGGGCTGTTGAGGGAACGGAGTAGCGAACCAGCGCGACGCCCGAATCGTCGGTTTCCCCGTCAATCGTGCTCGTGGAGAAACCTCCCCCGAGTGAGAGGTGGTACTGCGTCTTCACCGGCGAGCCGTCGGGAGCGGAGGTCACAATGTACGCCCGGTTCTCCACGTTGGGGACCGGCGTCGGGGACTCCGGTACGATCGTCACCTTGATCGCTTGCGCCGCAACCGGTACGTTGGAGGTCGCCTTCTCATCGTGGTCCGCGGTGTCCGTAACGGTGATCTCCGCCTTCACGAATGCGTTGCCCTGTTCGAGCGGCTGACCGGCGAAGAATTCCGGCAGCTTTTGCTCCACGCGGAAGTGGCCGCTGTTGTCCAGCGTACCGTTGACCTCTGCGAACTGATTGAAACCGGCGTCGAATGTCGAAAGCGCTACCTTAACTGTGCCGGCTACCGGCTTGCCGAAAAAGTACTGGGCGGAAATGGCGCCCGTCAACGTGTCGCCCGGCCGATACCAGGTCTTGTCCGGTTTGAACCCCACCTTATACTTGGGAAGAACGTACCGGTCTACGGTGACGGTCTTCTCCTGGCTCACTCCGGCGATCGTCGCGGTCACCTTGAAGCCGCCCATGTTCAGTTCGTTCGCCAACTGGAAATCGGCGGAAAAGATGCCGTAGGCCGAAGAGCGATCGCGGTGCTTGAAGACCATGTTGCCTTTGCCGTCGCGGACGTCGATAACGCCATCCGCGCCGGCCACGGCGGAACGATCCGGCGAGCTCAGGGCGAGGGCCCGGATGTGGATGACCTGTCCGGGCTGGTAAACGGGCTTATCCGTAGTGAGGAGTACCTGCGCCGACGGCGCGATGGTGATGCCCTGCGTCACGCGATCGCGCTCGCCGAGAGCGACTGTGGTTACGCTGAGGCCGTAGCTGCCGGCCGGCAGGTTAGGCATCCGGAACGAGGCTCCGGCGGTCCCGGACGCGTCCGTCTTGCCCTGGTACACCGTGGTGGCGAAGCCCGGCGAGCCCTTCGGGCCTGGTTCGGCGTTGCGGGTGAGCGTGACCAGAACGGATGCGCCGTTCACCGGGGCCGAATCCTCATGGCGCAACGCCACGACACGCAATGCGGCGACGCTGTTCGGGAGGAACTGGGTCTGGCCGTAGAGGCGGGTATCCAGTTGCGGCGCGGGCGGAATACTGCGGTCCTCCGGTCCCACGACGACTTCCTTGTCTGTCAGCGTGATCGGAACCCGCGCCGCGCGCGAAATCGCCGCAACCGCTTCCTTCGGCGCCACGTCTTTCAGGGTGATGGTCACCGGCCGGGCGCGCCGCAGCGCGTCGGTGTTGTAGGCGATCTCACGGTTGCCCAGCACGACTCCCAGGGAATCCTCGATGGGTGCGCCGCGCAAGTCGAGCGTCAGTCCATCGGTTCGCGCCGCCTGTACGACCGGGCGGTAGGCGGAAGCCGCCAGCAGGGCGAGGCCGATTGGCACCATACAGAGGCTGAATTGAGACCCGCGGTTCATATGCTTTTCTCCTTCATTCCGGAAGTTTCGTACTATGTGACACGCGGGTGCGGCGAGACCTTCAATAGCGCACCATATAATGCTGAGGAAAATTATAGGCGGGGTGTAACTCATTGCCGAGGGGTCGCGTATGGCAACACGGAGGGGGGAACTATGCTGGGACTTTTCGAAGGCAGCCTTGCCATCGGATGTGTTGGGCTTGTGAGTATGGCGGGCCTGCAACTTGGTCATGGCTCAATGGGGCACCACGTCGGCGGCCACGGCCTGGATCTCGGCCACATCGGTGACGCGGGGCACGCCGGCATCGGGCATATCGGTGACGTCGGGCACGCCGGCATCGGGCACATCGGTGACGCCGGGCACGCCGGCATCGGGCACATCGGTGACGCGGGGCACGCCGGCATCGGGCACATCGGTGATGCGGGGCATGCCGGCATCGGCCACGGTGATGTGGCCCACGTTGGGCACGGGGACGCTGCGCAAGCGGGTCACGGCGCGGCGGCGGAACACGTTGTCAAGGCTCCGTTCTGGCTCATACCGTCTCCCATAACCGTTTTCTCGCTGATGATAGGTTTCGGGCTCGCGGGGATCGTGTTCGGCCGTTGGCTGAACCTTCCAATGGAGTGGACCGCCGCGATCGCCGTCGCCAACGCGATTGTCTTCGAGCGGTTCCTGGTCCGCCCCTATTGGGAATGGATATTCCGATTTGCCAGCACACCCGGGACCAACCTCCAGGGCGCGGTCGCCACGAAAGCGATCGCCGTAACCTCATTCAACGCGCGGGGCCGAGGCCTCGTGCGCTTAACGGTGGACGGCCAGGACCGCGACGTCCTTGCTCGCCTGATACCGGGGACCTCGCGCGGACGCGTGCGAAGAGGCGATACGCTCTTCGTGGAACGCGCGGATGAGGACAACAGCGTCCTCGTGTCCAAGCCGGATTCCGTCGCAAACCTATAGGAGAAACGTAGTAATGCAAGACAACATTTGGCCGCTCGTCATCGGCGTAATCGTCTTCCTGTTCGTAGTGCTGCCCGTTATCGCCCAGATGTTTCTCACCCGGGTAGACGCCGGTACCATTCGACTGGTGTCCTGGTATGGCGGCGGCGTCAAGATATACCGTGGACCGGGCAAGGCATGGGAGGTTCCCATCCTGACCACGAGCACCAGCATCCCCAGCAAGGCCATCAACATCGACATCGACATCAATGACCAGACGGCGGACCTGGACGCCAACGGGATTCCAAAGCCTATCAAGGTTCGCGTCCTCGCCTCCGCCATCGTAAGCGTCGGCGACACGGACCAGACCATCCTGACGGCCGCCAACCGCTTCTTCTCGAAGCCGGACATGGAGCAGTTGAGCACCTTGAGCGACCTGCTGAGTTCGGCCGGCCGCCGGGCTGTCAACCTGCTGAACCACGACCAGTTGTACAGCACCCGGACACCGGGCGAGCCCGGCAAAACCGCAACGGTGCCGACGCCGAGCCTGAGCAGCATGCTCCCGCCGGAACAGGAAACCGAGGAAGATGACAGCCTGGCGATCATCATCAAACAGGCGTGTTCCCGCGAGCTTCACGACCTGGGCCTCGTGTTCAACTCGTTGAACATCAAGGAAGTCCAGAGCGAAGTGGCGGAGGCCCGCCGCCGCCAGAGCGCCGTTGAAGCCAAGGCCAACGCCGATATCGTGACCGCCGTTCAGGAGCGGCGCGCCCGTGAAGCGCAGTTGGGTGCCCAGCAGGCGATCTCGGATAAAGAACGCGAACTTGACCAGACGAGGGCGAACAACGCGGCCCTCATCGCCCAGGCTGAAGCGAAGAAGCAGGATAGCCTCGCCGTTCAGCGCACCGCCGAGTTGAGGGCGACCCAGATCGCTCAGGCCACCGCGGACGCGGAGCGCGTGAAGATCGAAGCCGAAGCCCGCGCGATGGCCGAAGCGGTCAGGATCCGCACGGTTGCCGAGGCGCAGGCGGACGCCATCAAGAAGGTCAACGAGGCGGCGGCCGGCGGTGGCATGTACCTTACACTGAAGCAGCTCGAAATGGTGCCGCAGATCGCTCCGGGGATCGCCGATGCGCTGTCGAAGGCGCGGCTGGTCACCTTCAGCGGAGGCGGCGGTGACGGCGCCGCCAGCGAGACGGCCGGAGACATCACCAAGGTCGTCCAGATGATGCTGGCCGCGCAACTTGTGCAGGGATCGATGCAGGACGCCGATGGCGCTCCCGCCCCCGTTGCCCCAGCGGCTCCCGCGCCGCCGCAACCCCGGCCGGCGCCGCGCCCGATGCCTCCGGCACAGTCGTAACTCGATTACCAAAGCGGGCAGGCGGGGAGTCCTTTACGGGCTCCCCGCCTTTTTGGGGTCGCCCCATGGTTCAGCGAATCGGTGAAAGGATGCAGGCATTGTCTATCCCCGCGAGTCGGCAAATAGAGACATTCTTACCTCCAGGCCGCGCCGAGGCTGTGGAACGAGTATTCGGGCCATATTGCCCCCGGTTCGAAAGCCGTCTGAATGGTAGAACTGCATCCATCGCCGGTACTGGCAAGCGCGTTCACAGTCGATGTGGACGACGCCTTGCAGATACGTGAACTCACCCATCACGTGGCGCATCACGTTGGCGCCGAGGCGTGCGCCGCCCTGCGGGAGTTCCTGGCGAACGTGCGGGAGCACTGTACCCGCAAGGATGTCCAGATCGTGGAACTGCCGTCGCTTCTCGTCGCCTACGACCACGGGGGCGGCATCGTGGATTACCACTCGCACAAACCGGACGGTGAAGGCGGATACGGCATTTCGATTATGCGGGCACTTGGCGCGGACTTGCGCGGCTGGGAAGAGGGGACGATGTTCGTGATGGTGGTGTGAGGCAGCGGGAGACGATGGGCGATGAATGCCGGGCTCCTCGGCCGGCATTCATCGCTCATTATTCCCACTCAGGGGTTTGTGTCCAGTCCAGTGGCCTTTCGGGCGATTCGAACGCCATCGATGATATCGATTCCGGGATTCGACGTAGATACGTTCCAGCGCGCGCTGTCGGGCGGGCCTGCTTCCACTCCAGCAGAAATCTGAAGCGCTTTCACGGCGTCGGCAGCAACATAATAGTTTGCCCCGAATTCGTAGGCTCCCATATCAATAACCGCGCCGATGATTCGTGGCTTGCCGTCCAGTTCGTGCTGCCCACCCTCCACAGACGCGTTATCGCCGGCATCGATACAGGGCGATTCGGCCTGCAAGCGGAAGTCTCCGTCGGTCTGGCTGCCGAACAGCGGATCCTCGCTGATGTTGCCGTCGGTCCCGGTTGGGTCTGGGATGGTCCAGTAGTTGGTGAAGGTATTGCCGTAGAAATCGTTATACGAGAGAGTGGCGTGACTAGCGCTAATGCCGATGCGATTGAAAGCCACAATGCAGTTGGTGACTGTCGCCGAGGCCGAGGACGAGCTAACGGTGATGCCGTTGGAGAATCCTGCGATGGTACTGCTGGCGATGCGCGCCGTGCCCGCGAGCACGTTGATGCCGTCTTTGGCGCTTCCGATGACTGCGCAGTTGGAGACGTTCACCGAGCCGTAGTGTACGTAGACGCCTCTCGACGCCCCACCACCAATGGTGCAGTAGGCGACGTTCGCCGTGCCATAGTCCACGTTGATCCCATAGCCATCGGCGGAGGTTGCGCTGATCGAGCAGTTGGCGATGGTCATGATGCCGGAAGGCACGGAAATTCCATTGGCACTGTTGCGGACAGTAAAGCCATCCAGCGCGCTTCCCACGAACTGCGACGTCACTACGCTGGAACTTGTGGTTCCGCCGCCATCCAGTACGGAGATATTCGTCTTCCAGTCTCGTTGAAGCTTGAAGGTCTCTGTTCCCGCCCATCCGCCGAAGACGCTTACGCCCGGAGGGACGCTCACGTTCTCCCGGTATACTCCGCTCGCTATCCACAACTCGTCCGTTCCCTTCGCAACGACTATCGCTCCCCCGATGGTCTTCTTGGCGTTGCCCCACGAGGTCCCATCGTTCCCGTCGTCTCCCGTGGGTTTGACAAACCAGGTGCGGGATGGAACCGTCCAGGCCGTTCCGTCGCTCTCGTCGGAACCGATATCCACATGGGCTCCGATGATCCGTGGCTGACCGTCGATGTCGGTCCAGCCCGGTTGAGCCACGGCATCGTCTCCGGTGTCAACGCACGGTGAACGGGGTTGTATGTGAATGTCGTGGTACGAGTTGGTTAACTTCGGATCCTGACTAATATTTCCCGCGGAACCGGATGGATCAGTGACGTTGATGAAGTTGGCGGCGGCGCTGCCATACACGTCGCTGTGTGACAAGGTAACGGGTTGGAAGCGGTCGCTGCGAGAGATGCCGGCTCCGTTGAACGCCACGATGCAGTTTGTGAGCGTCGCCCCGCCCGAGTATACGTTAACTGCAAGGGAGTTGGCGCAGATGGTGCAATTGATGGCTGTTACCGAGCTGTCGATGTACAGCGAGATGCCGGTGGAGGAGTTGCCGCTGATGATGGAGTTCGTGATGGCAGCCCGGCCGTGGTTCCCATAGACTCCGTAAATGCAACCGCTGATGGCACTATTGGCGACCGTCGTGGCACCTCCGCTGTAAACGTATACGCCCCTTCGACCGTTGCGGATGGTGAACCCGTCCACCACGGTATCCTGGGAGTATGACGTGATCGTGTCGGTGGTGGCGCTACCGTTGCCGTCCACTATGGTGACGTTGGTCTTCCAGTTTCGTTGGATGCGCTCGGTTTCGGTGCCCGCGAACCCGCCGTACAACGGGACGCCGCTCCTGAGGACGATGGCTTCGACGTAGGCCGGAGCAGCGGGTGCCGAACCGGCCACCCACACTTCGTCGCCGCTTAGCGCTGAGTCGATGCCAGCCTGGACCGACTTGAATGCGGTCGGCCAGGAGGCGCCATCGGTAATGATGCCAGGCGCATTTTTGTTCACGTAGACTACCTTCCCCCAAGCGGCCGTGGGGAGCAGGAGAGCGAGGGGGAGCGCGCGGATTACCGCGCGGAGCGGCTGCGGGGTGCAGATGTACGGCACTATTGGACTCCTTCGTCTTCGGTAGGGCTGTTCGGTCTGATGCTGTCCAGTTGCCGTCATTATATCACAGGCAGGGCGACGCCCTCCGCTCGAATCATCTGTTCGCCGGCTGGCAGAACACCCCAGGGCAACCGCTATTGCGGTCGTGCTATCATGACGGCGCGCCGGGCCATCCCAACCGCGCGCCAAACCCACCCATGAAAATCACCTCGATTACACCCTATCTGATTCACGTTCCCATTCCGGAAGGCTTCCGCACGCAGAGCGGCGCCGGTTATCGCCTGGCCCGCCAAATGTGTCTCATCGAAGTCACGACCGACGACGGCATCACGGGCTACGGCTCCTGCTCCGATGCGTACGATCTGGATGTCTGCTCGGCCGTGGTGAACAAGGTCCTGCAGCCGGAGTATATCGGGCGCGATCCGTTTCAGACCGAGAAGATGTGGGAGACCCTTTACTACGGCTCCCTGATGCGCACATTGGGCTCGCGCAGCGTGGGCATCGCCGCTCTGTCCGGCATCGATATCGCGCTCTGGGACATCAAGGGGAAGGCGCTGGGGATCCCCCTGTACCAGCTGTTCGGGGGATTCGCACAGGACTCGGTTCGCCCGTACGCGTCTTCATTCCCGTGGCACATGGATCCACATCAGGCCGTCGAGGAGGCGCAGCGGAGGTCGCGCGAGGGCTTCACGGCGATCAAGATCAAGATCGGCGACGACCCCGAACGCGAATTGCGCATCATCGAGGAAGTTCGCGAAGCGCTACCGGATATGGACATTCTGGTGGACGCCGATATGGCGTTTCGCGTGGATAACGCCATCCGCATGGCCCGCGAGATGGAAGGCTTCGGCATCTACTGGTTTGAAGAGCCGATCAGCATCGACGACATCGACGGCCACGTCCGCCTGAGCCAGAGCACGGACATCCGGATCGCATCCGGTGAGAACCTTTACACGCGCTTCCCGTTCCGCGACCTTCTCGCCGCACAGGGGATCCAGGTTGCACAGGCCGATGTCGCCCGGGCGGGCGGATTCACCGAGGTCCGGAAGATCGCGGCGATGGCCGCGTCGTTCAATGCGCTTTGGGCGCCTCATACATCCGGCGACATCGTCACGACTGTCGCGAACCTGCACCTGGTGGCCGCGACCGCCAACGCCCCCATTCTGGAACTGGATGTCACGTACAATCCACTGATGGGGGACCTCGCGCCGGACTCCCTCAAATGGCACGAGGGGAACCTCTTACCGCCGGACAGACCGGGCCTTGGCCTGCAGATAGATATGGACTGGGTCCGCGGCCACCCGTACAGCGGCGAGCCCTACATCAGCCTCGGAATGCGGCCGGTATAACCTGGTGATTGCCCTGCAAATTTTGGCACTCTGCTTGACGGAGTGCCAAGACGTGTGGTAAAATCCGGATGTAAACAACCGGCACGACAGCGCCGGAGATCTTCTAACCAGGGAGGTTTTCAAAAATGTCGAATCTCAACCGCGCGGGTAACAGTCCGGCCCGCATCACCGTTTCCCCCGCTGCCCGTCTCATCAACGGACCCGACTTCGGCGACCTTCGCCGAAACATGGACGACTTGTTCGGTAGATGGTTCGGGGAAATTCCGTTTTCGCCTTTCAGCGTAACTCCAAGCACCATCCAGCCTGCGGTGGATATCTTGGAGACGCCGGAGGCGTACGTGCTCTGTGCAACGCTACCGGGCATCAACCGGGACGATCTTGACCTGGAAGTGACCGGCGACACCATCACCATTCAGGGAGAGCGAAAGGCTCGCGAGGAAGATAAGAACGAAATTTACCACGTTCGGAATATCGGCTTCGGCACCTTCCGGATCGCCTACACCCTGCCGGCGCACATCGATGCTTCCGGCGTGAAGGCCGACTACAAGGATGGCGTTCTCGAGGTTACTCTGCCGAAGGTGGAGACCGCGAAGACCCGGTCGATCAAGGTGAGCGTCGGATAAGGCGCGATTTCCGACGCCTGATGCTTACGGGGAAGCGGAGAATCCTTTTCCGCTTCCCCGTTCTGTCAACCGCTCCCAGCACTCGGGAGCGTCCCGATTCGTGCTCGCGGGGTGTGCTATACTATTAATCGTTGTTATCGCCTAGTGCCGTTGGAGGTCCCTGTATTGGCAACCGGAAAAGTGCTCCAGATCATCGGGCCGGTGGTGGATGTGATGTTCCCGTCCGACGCCCTGCCCGAGATTCAGAACGCCGTGATTATCCCGCTTGCGTCTGACGCCAGCGGCGGTTCCACCGGCCCCCGCGAACTAGTCGTCGAAGTGGCCCAGATGCTCGGAAACGACGTCGTACGCTGCGTGTCGATGGGCAGCACCGATGGCCTTGTTCGAGGCATGAAAGCCGTCGATACCGGCGGGCCCATCACCGTCCCCGTTGGTCCGAAAACGCTGGGCCGCGTCTGGAACCTGCTGGGCGAGCCGATTGACGAGCGGGGTCCCGCCGAGACGACGCAGCGCAATCCGATCCACCGCCAGGCTCCCTCCTATTCCGAGCAGTCCACCAGCACAGAGCAGTTCGAGACGGGCATCAAGGTTGTTGACCTCCTGTGCCCGTACGCCCGCGGCGGCAAGATCGGCCTGTTTGGCGGGGCGGGCGTCGGCAAGACCGTCCTGATCACCGAACTGATCCGCAACATCGCCCAGGAGCATGGCGGCTACTCCGTTTTCGCCGGCGTTGGCGAGCGCACCCGCGAAGGCAACGACCTCTGGCTGGAAATGCAGGAGAGCGGGGTTATCGATAAGACCGCCATGGTCTTCGGCCAGATGAACGAGCCGCCGGGCGCCCGCCAGCGCGTCGCGCTTTCGGCGCTGACGATGGCGGAATATTTCCGGGATGTGGAGGAGCGCGACGTCCTCCTCTTCGTGGACAACATCTTCCGATTCACGCAGGCAGGTTCCGAGGTTTCCGCGCTCCTCGGCCGGATGCCAAGCGCTGTTGGGTACCAGCCGACGCTGGCAACCGAGATGGGCGCGCTGCAGGAACGCATCACGTCCACAAGCAAAGGCTCGGTCACTTCCATTCAGGCGATCTACGTCCCGGCCGATGACCCGACGGACCCGGCGCCGGCCACGACGTTCGCCCACCTGGACGCGACGACATATCTGGAGCGGCGCATTGCCGAGCTGGGTATCTATCCGGCCGTCGACCCGCTGGTCTCGACCAGCCGCATCCTGGACCCGCGAATCGTTGGCGAGGAGCATTACCGCGTGGCCCGCGGCGTTCAGCGGATTCTGCAACGCTACAAGGAACTCCAGGACATCATCGCGATCCTCGGGGCGGACGAATTGAGCGACGATGACAAGATCACTGTCTCGCGGGCCCGAAAACTCCAGCGCTTCCTGGGCCAGCCGTTCTTTGTGGCGGAGGTCTTCACCGGCGTTTCCGGTCAGTTCGTAACTATCGGGGACACCGTGAAGGGATTTGCGGAGATATTGGACGGCAAGCACGACGACCTTCCCGAGCAGGCATTCTTCAACGTTGGAAGTATCGAGCAAGCCGTCGAAAAGGCGAAGACTCTCCAGGTGGACTAACGGCCCATGCCCGATAAGTTTCAGTTGACAGTAGTGACGCCGGAGAGGACGGTCCTCGATGCGCAGGTGGTGTCCGTTATGGCCCCCGGCGGCGATGGCTATTTCGGCGTTCTCGCCCATCACGCCCCGATGCTCGCCGAGGTGGGCGTGGGACGCCTGACGGCGACTGATGAAGCGGACTCCGTGACCGTGATGGCCGTTTCCGGCGGCTTCGCCGAGGTGCGCAACAACACCATGACGGTACTGGCGGACTCCGCGGAGCTTCGTCACGACATCGATGTCGCCCGCGCGGAAGAGGCCCTCAAGCGGGCGCGTCTGAGGTTGGGCGAGCGGTCAGCGGACATCGATATTTCGCGGGCTGAGGCGGCCCTTTCCAGAGCGCTCAATCGCGTGGACACGGCCCGGCGCTGACGAGCGTTTGAGGGCAGGATATAGAGAATGGAACCTATAGGTACAACTTCGGACTACAAATACGTAGCGTTCTTCATCATCCTCGGTATCGCGTTCATCGCGATCACCTTGATGCTGTCCTACGCGGTTCGCCGCCGAAGCCGGTTGGATGAGTCCGTCGCCCGCGGGACGACCTACGAGTGCGGCGAGGCGCCCGTTGGGACGGCCTGGACGCAATTTCACGTTGGATATTACATCTTTGCCCTGCTGTTCGTGGTGTTTGACATTGATACGGTGTTTCTGGCCCCCTGGGCGCTTGTGATGCGCAATCTGCACTCCATGGGCCTGGGCTGGATGGGCGTTGCCGAGGGCGCCGTCTTTGTCGCCCTTCTGGGCGTTGGTTGGCTGTATGCGCTGAGGAAGGGTGTGTTCAAGTGGACCTGATTCGTATCGATCCCGCGGAGCAATCGCCATTTCAGCGCGCCGGCAGCGCGGCGCCCGCCATGGGCGGTGCGACGAAGATCATTCAGACCGGCGTCGATGCCCTGTTCAACTGGGCGCAGTCCAACAGCATCTGGCCCCTCACGTTCGGCCTGGCCTGTTGCGCTATCGAGATGATGGCCACGGGCGCCGCCAAGTACGATCTGGACCGTTTTGGGATCTTCTTCCGCGCCACCCCGAGGCAGGCCGACTGCATGATCGTGGCGGGCACCGTCACGAAGAAAATGGCGCCGCGCGTCAAACTGCTCTACGATCAAATGACGGAGCCGAAATGGGTCATCGCCATGGGGGCGTGCGCCACGGCGGGGGGGCCATACTTCGACTCCTATGCCGTCCTGAAAGGGGTTGACCTTGTCGTGCCGGTGGACGTATACGTCGCCGGCTGCCCGCCGCGCCCCGAAGCGCTGCTGAACGGCATTTTGAAGCTTCAGGATCATATTCGGACTCGGAAATACTTCGCCACTTCCCAGGAGCGCCACGAGTCCGGCGCACCGCCCATCGTGGTGGATGAAGAGGGGCGCGTGTTGACGGAAGACGAAGCGCGCCAGTTCCGCAACGCCGCTTAGCCGGGAGCCGCGTAACGCGGCCTCATCGCTTGACGGCATAGTACCGAGCCAATGAACGACGAAACACAAAACAGCGTTAGCCCCGACGCCGGGACACCCGCGCCGGGCAGCGAGCCCAGAAAGAAGGTCAGCGCCCGCGAGATGATGGCGCTGCGCAAGGCCGCCGAGGAAGGCGACGCCGATGCTCAGGCCACACTGGCCGCCATGAAATCGGCTGCTCCGGCCCCGCCATTAACGCCCCCGGCGCCCGCCGCGCCTCCTGCGGAAGGCGAGCCCAGGAAGAAGGTCAGCGCCCGCGAGATGATGGCGCTGCGCAAGGCCGCCGAGGAAGGCGACGCCGAAGCTCAGGCCACACTGGCCGCGATGAAATCGGCTGCTCCGGCCGCCCCGGTGGTTCCTCCGGCACCCGCCGCGCCTCCTGCGGAAGGCGAGCCCAGGAAGAAGGTCAGCGCCCGCGAGATGATCGCGCTGCGCAAGGCCGCCGAGGAGGGCGACGTCGAGGCTCAGGCTAAACTGGCCGCCATGAAGAGCGGTGCGCCGGCGGCCGTCCCGCCCGCGGTTTCTCCCGCGGCGCCTGTGGCCGCCGCGCCCGCCCCGGCGCCGGCGGCGCCGAGACCCGCACCTCCGGCCGCGCCAGCGCCCCCAACCATGACGCCCGAGCAGGAAGCTTTGATCGGCGGCTTCCGCGAGCGATTCGGACCCGCCATCCTGGACACTGGCCTGTCGGTCAAGACACCTCGCGTGACGGTCGAGGCATCGCGGATTGCGGATGTCGCGGCGTACTGCAAGGAGCAGGGCTTCAATTTCCCGGACACCGTGACCGCCGTGGACCTGATCGCCGAGGGTAAATTCCGCGTGGTCTACGTGTTAAGCAACGTCTCGGACCTCACGAAGTCGGTGATTCTGCACGCCGAATTACCGCGTACCGGGGCGCCGTCCCTGCCGACTGTCACCCATCTCTATGGGGGGGCCGATTGGGACGAGCGCGAGATCTGGGATCTGTTCGGGATCGTGTTTGAGGGGCATCCCGACCTGCGGCGCATTATGACGCCGGACGACTGGGAGGGGCATCCCCTCCGCAAGGATTATACGTTCATTGACTGACCCCGGTACGTTGGGCCTCCGTGCCCGACTGGCAAATACCGGGTACGCGGGCCCCGCCTGGCGGGCTTGCGGAGGACTTTATTAGATGCCGTTGCTGGATACCGAGCCCGGCGAGCGCGCCGGCGAACTCTATGTGAATATGGGGCCGCAGCACCCAAGCACGCACGGCGTGCTCCGCCTGATGGTCCGCCTCGAAGGCGAGGTCATCACTGAATGCACCCTCCACATGGGTTATCTGCATCGCGGCAGTGAGAAACTGGCGGAGAAGCGCACCTATCCGCAATACGTTACCCTGACGGACCGCGACGACTACCTCGCCGCGATGATGAACAACCAGGTGTACGTTCAGGCCGTTGAGAGGCTGATGAACCTGGAGGTTCCGGAGCGGGCGGAATACCTCCGCGTCATCGTGATGGAACTCAACCGCATTTCGTCGCACCTCGTCTGGCTCGGAACATTCGCGATGGACCTTGGCGCGCAGACCGTCTTCCTCTATTGCTTCCGCGAACGCGAGCATCTGATGCGGATGTTCGAGGAGATCTGCGGCGCTCGCATGACGTTCTCGTACATGCGTATCGGCGGGGTCGCTTGGGATATTCCGGATGAGTCGTGGGGGCAGAACATACGCCACTGGCTGAACGGATCGGGGCGGTACGCCGTCGATGCCGGCGGCGATGCGGCGCACGGCGGGTTCCCGGTCCTGATGGACGAGTGCGATCGCCTGCTTACCGGCAATCAGATATTCCTCTTCCGGACACAGGGGGTTGGCGTCCTTCCGCTGGACAAGGCGATCGATCTCAGCTGTTCCGGCCCGATGATCCGCGGCTCCGGCCTCGACTTCGATGTCCGGCGCGCGGAGCCATACTCCGTCTACGATCGTTTTGAATTCGACATCCCCACGCGGCCCGAGGGCGACTGCTTCGCGCGCTATCTCGTCCGTCTTGAGGAGATGCGACAGTCGCGCCGCATCCTGTTGCAGGCACTGGATCAGATTCCCGAGGGCCCGATCATGGGCAAGGTGGGCAAGATGATCAAGCCGCCGGCGGGCGAAGCGTACAGTCGCGTGGAGAGCCCGCGTGGATTGCTGGGCGGCTATCTGGTGAGCGACGGCAAGAGCCAGAGCCCCTATCGCTATCACGTTCGCGCGCCTTCGTTCTGCAACCTGAAGGCGATGTCCCCGATGGCGATCGGCTGGAAGATCGCCGACACAATCGCCATCCTCGGGAGCATCGACATCGTCCTCGGCGACGTCGACCGATAGGCGGACTGAAGGAAATAGGGAAACGAGGAAATGATCCGGTCATTTCCCCATTTCCCCATCGCCTCATTTCCTTTTCATTCGGAAGATGAGACCAGGTTTCACAACGCTGTCGGGGCTTATTAACGAGGGCCTGAAGCACTATCACCTTGAACAGGGGGTGAAGGCGGCGCAGGCGGTCAACGTGTGGGACCGCGTCGCGGGACCTGCCGTTGCGTCGGTTACCCGGGCCGACATCGTGCGTGACGGCGTCCTCTGGGTGTTTACGCCGTCCAGCGCGTGGTCGCAGGAACTGTCGATGCTCCGCCCGAACCTGATCGCCGGGATCAACGCCGCGATCGGTATCGAGGCAGTCACCGATATCCGATTTCGCGTGAAGCGCCTCCCGACGCGAAGGCCGGACGAACCGGCGCCCGACCGGTTGCCGAAGACGCTTACCGCGGACGAGAGAAAGCTGGTGGCGGACCTTGCGGCGCGCCTGGAACCGGACGCCGGCGCGGTGATCGGCGGGCTGGCCGAGCGCATGATGGCGCGGCCGGATCGGTCGGGAATATGCCCTGTCTGCTCGGGCCCAATGGATCCGGGGCGCGACCGCTGCCCATTCTGCTCTCGTTAAGCCTGCTAGGGCCACGCTTGTGGAGACTCAATTTCGATGATATGGGACCTTGACGCGTGGCATTGGGTGCTTTGGAACGTCTTCCTCGCCGCCATCCCGGTGGTTACGGGGTACGTGATCTCCATCGGCGCCACCCAGTTTTCGATCCGCCGCCGCACGATCCCCCTGGCGGCATGGCTGCCGCTCCTGGCCGTCTGGTTCGTGTTTCTGCCGAACACGTGCTACCTCCTCACGGAGTGGCGCCACTTCCTGATGGACGACCAGATGCCGAGCCTGCTCGCCCGTGCGGACCAGGACCCGGCCGAGATGCTGAACGTGGCGAAATGGGGGCTGTTCTTCCTGCTCTACAGCGGCATCGGCGCGGCCGCGTTCATCCTGGCCATACGGCCGATCCACCAACTGCTGCGCCGCCTCCGTGTGCCGGGCTGGATACCGGGCGCGCCGTTCTTCTTCCTAATGTCCTTCGGCGTTTACCTGGGCCTCATCGTCCGTTTGAACTCGTGGGATATTCTGCACCGACCCTTCCACGTGTGGGACGAGACGGTCCAGGCGTTTGGCCGCTTCCGCCTGATGGAGGCGGTCGTCGTCTTCGCCGTGCTGCTCTGGCTGCTGTACTGGCTCGGCGACCTGATCGCCGACGGCCTTGCCTATCGCGTGAAACAGCGATCCGGCGCGCCCGGATCGGTTCATCAGGGGGAAACCATAAATGTGGAACAGCAGTGACCTGGCAAGGCTCTCGGATCTCGAGACGCGCTGTGCGTCGTTTGAGAACCCGCGCGGAAAGCGTGGCGGCGGCGGCACCGCGGCTTCCAACCTCGGCCCCGGCCGCAAGGGGTTCGCGCAGAAATCGCTGGACCCGGGCGAGGAAGTCGAGTTGTGCGTCGCGGAGGGAAGCGGCCAGATCCGCCACATCTGGATGACGTGCATGCTGGACCCGCGGCGCCTTCGGGGCCTGGTGATCCGTGCCTGGTGGGACGGTATGCCCCATCCCAGCGTGGAATGCCCGATCGGAGACTTCTTCGGATGCGCCCACGGCCGCACTCCGCACTTCGTGAACGCCATGCAGAGCATGCAGGAGGGTTCCGGCCTGAACGCGTACTTCCCGATGCCGTTCTCCAATGGCTGCCGCATCACCCTCACCAACGAAGGCCCGGAAGCCACCGATATGGTCTTCTATTACGTGGATTACACCCTGGGCGATGCGGTGACGCCGGATATGGGACGGTTCCACGCCGCATTTCGCCGCGAAAATCCCACCACCCGGAAGTGTGATTTCCAGATACTGCCGGCGCGCAATGGCAAGGGCCGCTTCCTCGGCTGCACTGTCGGCGTTCGCGTGCTGGAACCGGATTGGTGGGGCGAAGGCGAGTTCAAGGCATACCTGGACGGCGACACCACCCTTCCCACCATCTGCGGCACCGGCGCGGAGGACTACGCCTGCTCCGCGTGGGGTATCGGCCAGCATTTCGCCCTGTACGCCGGCTGCCCGTTTGTCGCCTCCGTGTCGCCGCAGTACAACCTCGTTTCGTTCTACCGCTTCCACATCCCTGACCCGCTTTTCTTTCACACGGACATCCGCGTGGAAATGCAGCAGTTGGGCGGTGGCATCGATGAGAACGGGCAGGGGGTACTCGCGGAGCGGCAGGACGACTGGTGCGCCGCCGCGTTCTGGTATCAGGACGGCAACGAACCGCTGCCGCTGATGCCGGACTATGAAGCCCGAGTGGCCGACCTCGGCCCCGTGGAAGGCGAGCCGGAGTACCAGCGGACGGGGAAGTGAGAGGCGCCGCAAAGTAGCGCGGGCGCCCTCGCCCGTTCACGTAGCGCGGGCGCCCTCGCCCGCTAAATCGCAACCGCCAATTGCTACCGGACACATCCGATGGAACCCGACCCCAAATCCGCACCTCGCACCCCAAGTGCGGCCAAACTGGACCGGCGCCGAAGGCTTCCTCACATGCTGCGTGGCGGCATCCCTGTGATCGTCACATTTTGTACAGACGGTCGGTGGGTTCTGCCACAGGATGTCAGGTCAACCGTCCTGAAGTACTGCCTTCACGATAACGGGATTCGGCTAACCGCGCACGCGGCAGTCGTCATGCCTGATCACGTCCACCTCCTGTTCAGCCCGTTGGAGGGTCCCGATGGCGTCCCTTTCGGGCTCTCCGAGATTATGCAAGGGATCAAGGGCGCATCCGCACATTCGGTCAACAAATCCCTGGGGCGATCGGGGCGGGTATGGGAACCGGAATACTACGACCGTTTGCTTCGTCGCGAGGAGAGTGTTCTCGCGGCGGCGAGCTACATCCTGCAGAATCCCGTTAGGAAGGGACTCGTGGGTGAAGGCGAGGCGTACGAATGGGTTTGGTCAGCGTTTGATACGTTTGTCCCTTAGGGGCGATGGATTGATACGTTCGGATGCGGGCGAGGGCGCCCGCGCTAGGTGGGCCTGGTTTCCCGGCGATAGTCGAATGGGAAGGGATGCGGGCGAGGGCGCCCGCGCTACTTCGACGGGCGAGGGCGCCCGCGCTACGTAGGCCTGGTTTCCCGGCGATAGTCGAATGGGAAGGGATACGGGCGAGGGCGCCCGCGCTACTTTCCGCTTCTACTACCTGTACTCGGGCTGCATCGTGTTGATGATCGCGGCGAGGCTGGCGCCCTGGTAGGCGGGGCGCGGGTCCTTCCAGTAGTCGTTTGTCATCGTTTCCGGAAGCGACACGGATTTGGCGTGCGTATCGGCGAAAACCGCGTTCATCCGTTTGTTGCCGTGGATCTGGAACGCGCCGTGCTTGGGGTCGTGCTCCGCCGTGACTCCCACCTGCCATTCCCACGGGCCGAGGTCCGGATAATGGGCCCGGGACTCCACGATGAAGAGCGTATCGGACGGTGTCTTGACGTCTGAGGTGGTCGTGGGCCGGTACGTGCCGTGGGCGTACTCGTGGAACATGCTTCCGTTGAGAGCGTACGAAATGGCGTATTTGCCGCTTTCCTCCGGGTATTTCGACCACCGGTTGTTCGGGCATATCAGCACGTCCTTGCTCTGGACGTAGCTGAACAGTTCCGTGCGCCAGTTGATCGTCGTGCCGTCCAGGGTGGGGAGGTTGTGGGTGGCGTCCGGCAGGCGCGACATCGGGTATTTGTCGTCGTAGTCGGTGAGGTAGGACTGCAGGGCGATGCCTATCTGCTTCATATTGGAGAGGCACGCGATCGTGGTGGCGCGTTCGCGCGCCTTGGCGAAGACAGGGAACAGTATGCCCGCGAGGATGGCGATAATCGCGATGACGACGAGGAGTTCGATGAGGGTGAACGCCCTGGTAATGCGCAATCGCATGGTGACCATCTCATTTCTGGAGTGGCGCCAGAAACCCTCACGCTGAGGGGAGGTCACGCTCCTGTCTACTTAGACGTTCCCGCAAGCGTCGCGGTTCCAGGGGTGCACCGCGGGCCAAATGCAGAGCGCGGCGCCTCCCATGGGGTTGGCGCCGCGCGGAAAGCCCAGGACTAGAGCTGCTCGCACTTTGGTTGGTGTGGTGGCTCCCCTGATTCAACGCGCCGACGCGTCATTGTACGCAGGCTTCAGGCGGGGCCGGAAGAGGCTCCGCCCAGGTGACTCACATGGACGCTCGGTCATGCTCCGAGGCCGCTTGACGATCGTTCAGACGACAAAAGGAAACCTGGCCATCCGTCCGATGGGGATGGCCACGCTTCCTTCGTTGGTACCGACGTTACCTGTACTCAGGCACGAGGTTTGGAATCTTGCTCAAGTATGCGTCCGGTGCCTGCCAGGGGTTCCACTGCTGCGGAACGCTCAGCGTCTGTGCCATCTTCTTGCCGGCGGCATGACCGTCGTAATACACGAAGTTGACGCGGCCCATATGGGAGTTGAAGCAGCCTTTGCGAGTCTGAGGATTCTCATCAAGCCACTTAACCGCGGTGTTCGACCAGTTTCCGTCCGGACTCGCATAGCCATCAATCATCCAAGGGCCGAGGTCGGACTGGACGTTGCGCGTCTCAACGAGAAGGATGAATCCGGCAGGGTCCTTTACATCGGAGAGCGCGGGAACGTCGGTCAACCCACCCGTCAGCACATACTTGCCATACAGGACGCCGCCGTTGTACGCGTATCCGCGGGGCCACCGTCCTGATTCATCTCCGGTAACTCCACCGACGGTGTTCCAGGCCTGCTTGTTGCTGGGGCAGAAATAGATGCTCGCAGGGTTGGTGCCCTTGGCGATGCTTTTGTCGCGCCCAAAATAGCCAACGAGGGAATCCTTCCAGATCCCGGCCGCACTTCGGTTTGGCGGGAACTTTCCGTCGTAGTCATCGGTGTAGGTGATCATGGCCTGGCCGATCTGCTTCTCGTTGCTGAGACACGCCGTGGCGTTTGCCCGCTCCCTCGCCTTGGCGAAGACGGGGAACAGGATGGCGGCCAGGATGGCGATGATGGCAATGACCACCAGCAACTCAATCAGGGTGAACCCGAGGTTCTTTTTCACTTGGGCTCTCATGGGGAGCCTCCTTTTCTTGCTAGTCATCTGAACGGGCTGGCTATGGATTTTACCCGGCCAGGCACTGGCTTACACGGCTGATCGTGGTGTGTAATCTAAGTCGTTAAGACACGACGCCTCCGCTCAGCTCTCCGGACGCCGCGTGGCCGTCCGGAATGAATACGCCCGGCCTTCGGGAAATGAAAGGGCCGGACTCCGAAATGGTCGGATCTACTCTTCGTTGGTTGTTCGCTTGCACTCCCCGGCCAATAGCGCTCACGCGCACTGGCGAAGATGGGGACAGGGATGCCGGCCGGGCCTGAAACGTCGATGGTACGAAGGGCCGGTTGGCTGAGCCCGTCGGCGTTGCAGGCGCCACAATCCCGCACCGATTACTCTCGCGGCGCTGTCCATTCGAGGATGATAGCATAAACCGTACCGTCGGTGTATGCTTATAACGTTCGGACGCTTCAAACGGCCGTACGGGCCTGTCCTGGCACGATCTCCTCCCGTCATGTCATGACGTAAACGGGAGGGTAGAAGTTTCAGTTTCGGCGGTTGTACGCCCGGGCCGGCGGCCCATTTCCGGCAGGGGCGGGCTAACCGGTGACGGCCTGGACTTCGATGGGGTCCACTCGGACGCCGCGCTTCTGGAACGCCTCGATGGCCAGGTTCAGTTTGTCTTCGTCGCCTTCCATCTGCAGTTCAACCCAGCCCATGTCCGCCTGAACGTCTGCGCGCCGAATGTTCATCACCAGGCCGAACTCCTGGCCGATCTCCCACAGAACCGGCTCGCGCACGAGTTGCTTGTTAAACGTTAGGTGTACACGCTTCGTCGCCATCTCGCTCCCTCACATTCCACCGGCGATGGCCGGCACAATTGATACTTCGTCGCCATCTTTCACCGCGGCGGCCTTGCCGCCTTCAAAACGCACGTCCTCGCCATTCACATAGACGTTTACGAACCGGCGGAGTTCGCCGTCGGCGTCGCAGATCCGGCCGGTAATGCCCGGGTATCGCCGTCCCAGGTCGTCCAGTATTTCGCCGACGCTCAGGCCGCTGGCTTCAACCTTTTCCTGCTCGTCCGTCAGTTTCCGCAGCGGCGTGGGAATCAGAACCGTAATTGCCATATCTTTCTCCTATGCTGAATCTTACCACAAAGGCACAAAGGCACAAAGGTCTAATTCGGGATTCTCTTTGTGCCGTTGTGTCTTTGTGGTCATCTACATCGCCAGGGCTTTTTCCAGGGATGCCAATGACGCCGCTATGGGGAGCGGTTCGCCAATGCGATCCTCCACCGGCTCGATGGTTTTGAGTCCGTTGCCGGTGATGGCGATGACCGTGGTTTCGTCGCGGGGGATGCGGCCCTGTTCGATGAGTTTCTTTGCCACGCCGACGGTGACTCCGCCGGCCGTCTCTGTGAATATACCCTCGGTGCGCGCGAGAAGTTTGATGGCATCCACGATTTCGTCTTCGGAGACGTCCTCGCCCCACCCTCCGGTCGTTTTCGCGGCCTGAACGGCGTAATACCCGTCGGCCGGGTTGCCGATGGCGATCGATTTCGCGATGGTGTTCGGCTTCTGCGGGCGGATCATGTCGTTGTTGGTTTTGATGGCGAGGCTGACGGGGTTGCACCCGGCAGCCTGGGCGGCGTACATCCGGCAGTCGACTTCATCGATCAGGCCCAACTGGTGGAACTCGCGGAAGCCCTTGAGGATCTTGGTGATCAGCGAGCCGCCGCCGATGGGGCAGACGACGTGCCGGGGCGCCCGCCAGCCAAGCTGCTCGGCGATCTCGTGGCCGAACGTCTTCGATCCGTCTCCGTAGAACGGCCGGAGGTTCACGTTGGCGAACCCCCATTTGTACTTGCCCGCCACCTCGGACGCGAGGCGGTTGACCTCGTCATAGTTGCCACGCACGGCCAGAACGGTGGCGCCGTAGACGAGGGTGCCGACGACCTTGCTGCGCTCCAGATCGTCCGGGATGAAGACGTATGCCTTCAATCCGGCCTGGGCGGCCTGGGCGGCAACACTGTTCGCCAGGTTGCCGGTAGACGCGCACGCCACGGTATCGTAACCGAATTCGATGGCTTTTCCGAGGGCGACGGCGACCACGCGGTCCTTGAACGACATCGTGGGGCAGTTGACGGCGTCGTTCTTGATCCACAGGTCACTGTGGCCGATGGCTTCGCCGAGGCGTTTCGCCCTGATGAGCGGCGTGAAGCCTGCCTGCAGGCCCGCACGCGGTTCGCCGTCGAGCGGCAAGAGGTCGCGGTATCGCCACATGGTCGGCGGCCCCGCCTCGATGCTCGCGCGGGAGACGGTTTTGGCGATCTCCGTGTAATCGTACTCGACTTCCAGCGGCCCGAAACAGTACTCGCAGACGTGAATGGGCGCCTTCTCGTAATGCTCGCCGCATTCCTTACACTTCAGTCCCAGAACTTTGGGCATCCGATCATCCTCCCGGCCCGCGGGATGGAAATGAGGAAACGGGGAAATGAGGAAATGACTGAATACGACCATTTCCTCGTTTCCTCATTTCCCCGTTTCCTTCCTCTGGCCTAGTCTTCCTCAAACAGTGCAGTGCTCAGGTAGCGTTCGCCGGTTGAAGGGAGGATGCAGACGATGGTTTTGCCTGCGTATTCCGGCCGTTTACCCAACTCCACCGCGGCGTATGCGGCGGCGCCCGATGAAATGCCGGCTAGCACCCCTTCTTCTTTGGCTAGCCGGCGGCCCATGCTGATGGCCTGCGCCGTATCGACCGTGATGATCTCGTCTATGAGGGAGAGGTCCATTACCTCGGGAACGAAGCCGGCCCCGAGGCCCTGGATGCCGTGCCGTCCGGGCTGTCCGCCGCTCAACACGGCGCTTTCGCGCGGTTCCACGGCGACGAGCTTAAAGCCCGGCTTGCGCTTTTTCAGGACGCGGGCCACTCCGGTGGCTGTTCCACCGGTGCCAACGCCGGACACCAGGACGTCGATGAGCCCGTCCGTGTCCTTCCACAATTCCTCGGCCGTGGTCTCTTCGTGGATCTTGGGATTGGCCGGGTTCGAGAACTGCTGCGGCATAAAGGATTTGGGTGTGCTGGCAAGAATCTCCTCCGCTTTGGCGATCGCGCCGCGCATACCGGTGGCGCCGTCCGTGAGGATCAACTCCGCGCCGAAGGCCTTGAGGAGTTTCCGGCGTTCGCCGCTCATCGTCTCCGGCATGGTGAGGATGAGTCGATACCCCTTGGCCGCGCACACCATCGCGAGAGCGATGCCGGTGTTCCCGCTGGTGGGCTCTACGATGACGGAGCCCGGGCCGATGAGTCCGCGCTGTTCGGCGTCCACGATCATGGCGTACCCGATGCGGTCCTTCACGCTTCCCGCCGGGTTGAAAAACTCGAGTTTGGCGAGGATGGTGGCGCCGCTCCCCTCCGAAACCCGGTTGAGCTGCAGGAGCGGTGTATACCCGATGAGATCCGTAATGGATTTGGCAATCTTGGACATAGTGTTCATCTATTCCTATCTGGAGACCGGTGCATTCCACGCGATTACGCGGCGGGGGACGCGGGATGGCACGCTCGCCGTGAGCGACCCACGGTCAAATGTTCATCATAAATGCCTGGTTGCCGCGCTGAGCGTCCTGCTCCTCCACGAGGTCGGATATATGGACGGCCGCGAGGGTCTCCACGGCGGCCGTGAGGGCGTTGTGAAACACGTGGGTGATGCTGGGCTCGCCGGAAGAGTCGGCCTGCCACCGGGTGCTGAAAAGCTCACTGCTGAGCGGGCGCAGCGCGTCCGCCACCGTCAGCGTATCCGCGGGCGCGGCGAGCAGGTATCCTCCGCCCGCGCCACGGACGCTTTTCACCAGCCCGGCGCGGCGCAGCGAGACCAGCAACTGGTCGAGGTATGGCTGGGGAATATTCTGGCGCGCGGCGATTTCGCGGCTTTGCAGCGGCACGCCGCGATCCTGGCGGGCCAGTTCCACGAGCGCTCGCAGACCGTATGCGTCCCGAGTTGAGAACAAGGTAAAACCCCCTAATGCTTAGTAAACTACTAGGTATTATAGGGTATGGCGCCATTGCCGTCAAGGAGGTGCGGAAGGCAGAGTGCGTTTCAGATTTGCGGCAACGGATTTGCCGATGGAGAATGCTACACCGTTTCGAGCTTGGCGTAAGCCAGCATCAGTTTCCGGATGCCGGCGTCCGGGAACGCGACAGTCACCTGCGCTTCGTCGCCCTCGCCCTGCGCGGCAACGACGATTCCTGTCCCGAATTTGGCGTGCTTCACCTTCTGGCCGACCCGGTACGGGCTGTTGGACGGCGGCCGAACGGTGCGGGTGGCGGGTCCCGTGACGTTTCGGTTCTTCATCTGTTCCCACAGGCTCGGTCCGGTCCGCGGCGCGCCGGACCACGGCGCGGGCATCGTTGCGTCCGGGCGGGCGTTGTCCAGGAGTTCGGTGGGAACATCGCGGATAAACCGGGAAACCGCGTTGTTCTGCGTGGCGCCGAAGACCTGCCGGCTGTATGCGTAGGTGAGGAAGAGTTCCTCGCGCGCCCGGGTCATGCCCACGTAGGCGAGGCGGCGTTCCTCTTCGAGGCCGGCCGGGTCATCGAGGCTTCGCATGTGGGGGAACAGCCCTTCCTCCATGCCCACGAGGAACACAACCGGAAATTCCAGGCCCTTCGCGGAGTGCAGCGTCATCAGGATGACGGCGTCATCTTCATCGACGGTTTCATCGATGTCGCTCATGAGGCTGATTCCCTCGAGGAAGGCGCGAAGCGAGGCGTCATCCGAGCGCTGCTGGAACTCCTGCGTAACGGTTACGAGTTCCTGGAGGTTTTCGACGCGCGCGCCGGACTCGGCCGTCTTGTCTTCCTTGAGCCATGTGAGATAGCCGGTGGTGTCCAGGGCGCGAAGCACAAGATCGTGGACATCCATCGTTTCCGCGTCCTGCTGAAGGGAGCGGATGACGGAAACGAAGCTGCCAATCGCGGTTCGGGTTCGCGGGATAACGCCTTCGATCTCCGTGATCCGGGCACACGCATCGAACAGGGAGATACCGGATTTGAACGCGAACTCCTCGATGCGCCCGAAAGACGTGGCCCCGATGCCGCGCGCCGGCACGTTCACGATGCGGCGAAGGCTCACGGAGTCGTTCGTGTTGAGGGCGAGGCGCAGATACGCCACGATGTCTTTGATTTCCTTGCGCTCGTAGAACCTGAGGCCTCCGACGATGCGGTAGGGGATGCGATAGGACATAAAGACGTCTTCAAAGACGCGGCTCTGGGCGTTCGTTCGGTAGAGGATCGCGAAGTCCGGCCACGCGCGCCCCGACGACCGGGAAGCCATGATGCGTTCCGCCACCCACATCGCCTCCTCGCGCTCGCCGTGAGCCGCAAAGACCCGGATCCTGGCCCCCTCATCCTGGGACGTCCAGAGCTTCTTTTCCTTCCGTCCCCGGTTCTTGCTCACCACAGCGTGCGCCGCGGCAAGGATGTTTCCGGTGGAGCGGTAGTTCTGCTCCAATTTGACGACCTTGGCGTCCGGGTAGTCCCGTTCGAACGCCAGGATCAACTCCACGTTCGCGCCACGGAAGGCGTATATCGAATTGTGAGTGACGATTCCGTTTGCCACGAAATTGTGCGTCGGTGTGACGTCCAGATCGTGAACCGTCTCGTTCGCCGGCACGCGCTCAACGCTGGTGACAGTGTCGTAAGCACCATCGGCCGTGAACAATGACATCCCCGGGAGCACCGACGCAGCGGGGGTAAACGGCAACGAGTTCGTAGCGCGTCCTGGCTCGGTGGGACCCATCCGTGCGCTTCGCAGGACGTTCAGGTCAAACACCGTTCTCAGCGCGCACACGATCTTCTCTATCTGAGCGTAGTCGGCGTAACAAGACTCCATCCGCCAGCTTGTGCTCCCCGATTTGGCGGGCCGAACTGAGAGACCGAGGGACTCGATGGCCGCTCTACCCTGCGGATCATTGCCGGCGATGGCAATTCGGTGCATTGGGGATGCCCCCCGATGGTCGCCGCACAGGGTGACGGAAACGTTGCGGCGATTTGACGATCGCGATCGGGGCTGGTGGTGAGGATGCCCGGGCGACATGCCAAGGTCGCACAACAGACGCATCGCGCTGTCACACGTATCAAATGCAGCGAATACACGGGCAATGGCTTCGGCGTCGTGAACCAATCCGTTGCGCGAAGCACCCTTGCGCGGCACGAAGGGCAGAGTGGGCAGACGATACCGCAGCGATATCACACATTCGGCTTCGCGGGCCTCGTTCTCCGATGCATGCGTTCCGACGATCCACAGGGCGTCTGCGTGTTCCTGGATCGCACGCTCATGGAACCCGACAAACGGCTTGACCTGACCGCGGGTATACACCTGGGACGTCCCAAGGCGATAACCGACCCCCTTCTTGTACATCAGGTATGTGAAGTAAAGTTGCGGCGCCAGACCCAGGCGATAGCCGGCAAAGTGCATGTGTTCCGGCGTACAAACGATGCGCCTCCCGGCCTCGGTGTTGATGGCCACCAGTTCTCCCGTTGCCTGGCGGCTGAACACTCTGGTTACAGTTGCCGGGCGGTAGTCTCCCGACCCATACCCCGAGAGCACACGGTCTCCTACTTGAATGGCCTCGATGGGCCGAACTGACCCATCCGCCATCGTTACAAGCGTTCCCGAAGCGAGACACTGGTCGTCGTCGCCAACGCAGCAGAGGTTGCGGTGTTTTGAGGAGAGAAGCTTCACCAGTTGGTACTGCGGGTTGTTGATGTCCTGATACTCGTCGACCAAGACGAACCGGAAACGCTCCGAATACTTCTCCAGTACATCGGGTCTCGCCTTCAACAGGAGGACCGCCTGCATGATCAAATCGTCAAAATCCAGGGCGTTGCTCGCGAAGAGGCGCTCCTGGTACATGCGGTAAACAGAACCCGCGATGTCCTCCATGTAGCTCCCGCCGAAATGGCGCGAGTACTCCTCCGGGATGACGAGTTTCTCCTTCGCTTTCCCGATGAGCGAAAGGACGGCGCGCGGCTGCACCGATTTGTTGTCGGACAGCCCCATCTCCTTGAGGCACTGCTTGACGACCGATATCTGGTCTGCATCGTCGTAGACCACGAAATTCGAATCGATGCCGTTCTTCTCGCCGTCAAAGCGGAGCAGGCGGGCGCAAATGGAGTGGAACGTCCCAACCCACATCTCGCGCGCGATCGATTCTCCGACCAGCGCCTCGATGCGCGCCTTCATCTCACCGGCGGCCTTGTTGGTGAACGTTACCGCGAGGATGTTCCACGGCCGGACGCCGTGATGGGCGACAAGGTGGGCGATGCGATGGGTGAGAACGCGGGTCTTCCCGCTTCCAGCGCCAGCGAATATCAGCAACGGGCCTTCAAAATGCTGAACCGCGTCGCTCTGAGCGGGATTGAGACTATCCAGGATACTGGGCATGGGGACTCCGTAAGAAAACCGAACAACGGTTCTCAGTATAGCGCTTCACTATCGCCCCAATAGCCCCAGCCAGAACGGAAGTGTGACCATCGCCGCGAGGGTCGTTCCCACGGTGATGGCCGCGCCAAGCCGGGGGTTGCAGCCGAATCGTCCGCATAGAACGCCTACCACAAGCCCGCCGGGCATGGCGGATTCGAGGACGGTCGCCTTCCCAGCCGCACCCAACGGACCAAAGGCGCGAACCAGCGCATAAGCCACCACCGGCATGACGATCACCTTGGCGAATACGCCTACGCCCACCTGTGGCAGGAACTCACGCAGGGCGCGGAACCGGAGGTTGATTCCTAGGCAGATCATCGCCAGCGGAGCGGTGAGCGGCGTCAGCATGTGCATGCTCTGGTAGACGACCTTCCCGACGAGCCACTCGTGCGGAAACCACGCTGTCCAGTAAGGCATGATGGAGCGGACCGCCAAAGCCGCTACCGCGGTAATAAAGGTCGGTGTCCGGAAGAAGAGGAGGATCGCCTTCCAGTTGAAATCCTCGCCGCCGAAGGCCGCGAGGACGGCAAAGCCCACGCCGTAGAGGACCATGGAAACGCCGATCAGGTCGTAGAAAACCCCTGTGATGCGCCCCGTTTCGCCGTAAGCCATGAAGAGGAAAGGCACCCCGAGGAAACCGGTGTTGCCGAAAGACGATGCCACGACCAGGCTTCCGGCTACAGGGCTTTTCAGCTTCACAATACGGGCGTAGGTGTACGTGACGCTGCACGACGCAAGGAGTGTAACAACGGACCAGAGCGGCGCCTTCCATACTCCGGCCGGAATCGGCTGGCTCACCAGTGCGAGAAACAGCGTGGCGGGATAGGTGACGTACATCAACAGGCCGACGATCTTGTAGCTTGTTGACGGGTCAAGAACGCCGTAATGGCGAAGCACGTAGCCGGTGCCGATGAGGACGAATATGGGGAGTACGAGTTCGATCACGCTCTTAGAGTAGCATCCAGCATCCGGCATCCAGCATACACGTGTCGGAGTCCGATATTCTGACTGCGCCGCTTGCCGACACGACTACGTTCTCAGAATCTGCCGCAGGGCAGTGTCCGCCACACCCTGGCACCACGCTTGCGCGTCGGGACGCCAGATTTGCGCGCGATACGCCCACGCCGCGAAAAGGTACCAATAGAACCGGTAGAGGAGTCGCCGCCAACGGGCATCCCGTGATGCGTCAAGCGGGGTACCGTAGCCGGCCATCAAATCGTCGTGCAAGGCGTCGTCGTCATCCCAGAGGATGTACTCGAACTCGCGGTCCGCAAAGAGGGCGCGGTCGGCGTCGATGATCGCCCGCACGGACCACTCGCCGTCCAGCTCAGCGACGAGGATATTCGGCGCCCATATGTCGTTATGCACCAGAACCGGATGGATGCACGCGTCGAAGGCAGCACGGCGACCCATAAAGCGCTCAAGTACGGCATTCTCGTCGGCGTCAGAAATAACGCCTTCCCTGGCGGCCTCCGTGCACGTTTCAGCGAGGAGGTCGCCGAAGACCTTTCTCCACGTAGGGCCGCCGCGGAGGGCGCCGTCTCCAACCGGCCAGCCGAACTCGTTGCCGCGAATGGCGTGAATGCGGGTCGTCAATTTGCCCGCCTCCCGCATCAGTTGGGCCCGGGCTTCGGGCGGCACGCTTGAGTGGTTCAGTGGCAGTGCATCAACGTACTCCTGGACGATATACACGCGATCGAGGATGTCCCGCGAAGTGTCCAGCGCAATGGTTTCCGGCACGGGAACCCCCGCGGCGGCCAATTGCCTGTAGATCCACGGCTCCGCCTGCATCATCCCGCGCTCGTACTGGAACAGTCGACGGTCATCCGGCGGCGCGATCCGGAGCACGACGCGTTCAGCGGGACTGCGTGTCTCAAGGTAGTAGGCCGTATTGAACTGGCCGCCTGTCAGTAGATGGCTCTCGTGAATAACTGCGGCAGGGCCGAGTGCCTTCCTCACGATGGCGCTCAGACACTCGTCCGAAACCGGTTCTATGAGTTTGGGGTGGGTCAACGTATGAATGTGATGGGACACAGTTTGAGCGGAGCCAGAGGGTCCATCTCCTTGTGGTCGGTGGTTACTGCTTCACCACCGATCCGCCGGGCCAAGGTGAGAAAGCAGCAATCCGCGAGCGAGACGCGAGCGTAATCGGCTTTGAGGCGTGCGACCTCCAGGACGAAGCCGGGGTCCAGATCCTCGTGAACCCGGATTCCGGCCCGATCGATCCGCTCCTGCGCGGCTTCCTCACCACCTTCGCCGATGCTCCGCCTGTAGTGATAAAGCACCTCGCAGACGTTGATGGCGTGCATATGCCACGAGGGTCGGGTAGCGTACAGTTCCGCCATTATCGGTGCGCCCGGCTCGTAATCCAGAAACGCGATTAAGGCGCCTGCATCGATCACGAGCGGAGCGGCTGTGCTCATCGCTCGCGATCCGTGTCCGCGTGCTTAGCAGCCAGGAAATCGTCCAGCGTGAAACGCCCAGCGGGCATGCTTCCCATTAGCTCCATAGCTAACGCACGCCGGGAATCCTCGCTCGCCGCCCGATTCCCGCGTCCGCCTCGCTTCCCACGGTCTGATTGAGACAGGGCAGGCGTCCAGGCGTCCAGGGCGGCGCGATCCACACGGTAGACAACACGCACGCCCGTTTCGCTTCGACGCGTGCGCGCAGGCAGCCTGCCCTGTTTGATGGCCTGGTACACGGCAGCGCGGGACACACCCTTCGCAGCCGCCGCTTCTGTTGTTGTCAGTTCTTCCATGCCCTCATATTACCATAAAGCCGTTATCACGTCAATCACACCGAAGCATAGACGCTAGAGACAGGTTCTACTAATTCGGGGTAGGCTTCAGTTCAGGAGGCTCGCAGGCGGTTGATTATCGCTAGGAATTCAGCGGGATTGCGAATGCCAAGAAGGTATTGCCTCCGATTCCCTCGGTCGTCGGCAAATGAAATATCAACGCGAGAGATCCAGAATCCCGCGTCACGCAGTTTGACCTTCCTGATACTCCTCAGTGGGATCTTTCGCCCCAGGCGTAACAGATCGAGCGAAATCCGTATGGCAAGCGTGTCCGAGTCCATTGTGACTGAACCTGGAGAACTCCTGTAACGACTCCAAATGTAAACGTTCGTCTGCCGAAAAGTCGCCTCGGGGTGCTTGCGTAGGTACCTGGTATCTCGGATGCGGTAGCCAAGTTGTGAGCCGTTTATCAAATAGGCCAATAAAGCGACGAAGCAGAGCCAGTTAACGAACGTAATGCTCGAAAGCGTTATCATCGTTGATACCACGTTGCTGTCCATCGGTCATCGCGCACTAGCGAATTACGATTCAGTTCCCCTTCGCCTTTCCACCCTTCTTGGTGGCAACGGCCGCGGCAATGAAGCGCTTAAAGAGCGGGTGGGCGCGGTTGGGGCGGCTCTTGAACTCAGGGTGAAACTGCGTGCCGATGAAGAACGGATGGTCTTTGATCTCCACGATCTCCACCAGTCTGCCGTCTGGCGAGGTGCCGCTGAGGAGGAGGCCGCCGTCGGTGAGCTGCTCGCGGTACTCGTTATTCACTTCGTAACGGTGCCGATGCCGTTCATAGACCAGGGCCTCACCGTAAACGTCCCTGGCAAGCGTTCCTTCAGCCAGGCGGCACGGGTAGAGTCCCAGGCGCATGGTGGCGCCCTTGTCTTCAATCTGTTCCTGCTCGGGAAGGATGTGGATCACGGGGTGAGGGGTCTGCTTGTCCACTTCGGTGGTATTCGCCCCTTCCAGTCCACAGACGTTCCGGGCGTACTCGATGACCGCCATTTGAAGGCCGTAGCAGAGCCCGAAGTACGGGATCTTGTTCTCCCGTGCGTAGCGCACCGCGTCCAGTTTTCCTTCGACGCCTCGCTCCCCGAAGCCTCCGGGCACAACGATTCCATGCACTCCCTTCAGGAGGTCGGCGGCGGCATTCGATTCCAGGTCGGCGGACTCGATCCAGCGGATGCTCACCCGGGCATCGTTTTCAATTCCACCGTGGTGGATCGCCTCGCTCACGCTCATATACGCGTCACGGAGGTCCGTGTACTTGCCGACGATGGCGACCTCCACCTCCTTCGAGGGCTTCGTGATCGCGTTGACAACCCGCTGCCATTCCCTGGTGTCGGCCACGGAGGGCTTGGAGTCGTAGAGGTAAAGGCGCTTGGCGATGAGGTCGCCGAAACCCTCCTCTTCGAAGATGAGGGGCACCTGGTAGATAGAGGGCACATCCAGGGACTCCATGACGGCGTCATCGTCCACGTCGCAGAACAGTGCGAGCTTGTCCCGCATTTCCTGGCTGATGGGGCTCTTGGCGCGGCATACGAGAATGTCCGGGTGGATGCCCACCTCGCGGAGTTTCGCGACGCTGTGCTGGGTCGGCTTGGTCTTGAGCTCGTTCCATGGGCCGACGCCGGGGATGAGGGTTACGTGAATGTAGAGCGAGCCGCCGGGACCGGCCTCTTTCTTGAACTGGCGGATGGCTTCCAGAAAGGGGAGGCTTTCGATATCGCCGACGGTGCCGCCGACTTCGATCACGGCGATGTCCGCGCCTTTGTCGCGCCCTGCGCGGCGGATCTGTTCCTTGATCTCGTCGGTGACATGTGGGATGACCTGCACGCAGCGGCCAAGGTAATCGCCCCGTCGTTCCTTGGCGATCACGTTCCCGTAGACGCTGCCCGTGGTGATGCTGTTCAGTTTATTGAGACTGAGATCGGCGAAGCGCTCGTAGTTGCCGAGGTCGAGGTCGGTCTCCGCGCCGTCATCGGTCACGAAAACCTCTCCGTGCTGGTACGGGTTCATCGTCCCCGCATCCACGTTGACGTAGGGGTCAACTTTCAACATCGTTACGCGCAATCCGCGGTTCTTCAGCAGGCGCCCGATGCTGGCGCTGGTGATTCCCTTTCCGATGGACGATACAACCCCGCCCGTTACAAATATGTATTTCGTCATGTCCGCCTCCCTGACCATGTGAAACTAGAACTTGCTACAACCATTTTGTCGCCCGCGCGGGGCGCCATATATGCCAAAAGGTGGGAAGGGCATCGTGCGATGCCCTTCCCGATTCAACCCGACCAGATTCTGTGTCCTTTGCCGACTTGGGCCGCGTCTGTGATGGCCCGGGCCACGAAGGACTTGGCCTTAACGGCCGCGTCCAGTACGCCTGTGCCCAGGGCGATATAAGCCGCGAGCGACGCCGAGAAAAGGCATCCCGTTCCGCGAACCGACGGCCCGGGAATCCGGTCGCCCGCCAGTTCGACAAACGTCTCGCCATCGAAGACGAGATCGATAGGCGACGTGTCATCCGCCCAATGGCCGCCTTTCACGATGACCCAGCGCGCTCCGTGTCCGTGAATGATCCGCGCCGCTTCCCGCGCTTCGTCCAGCGTTGAAATCGCTCTTTGAGCCAACGCGGCGGCCTCCGGCACGTTGGGGGTGACGATCAGTGTTTTGGGCAGGAGATCGGAGATGAGGCGCCGGATGCCGCGCGGCGTGAGGAGCACCCGTCCGTCTTTCGCTGCCAGCACGGGGTCGAGAACCACGTTTGGCAGTTTGCGGCGAGTAATGCGTTCGCTGACGGCCGAGACGATGCGCTCGTTGCCCAGCATGCCGATTTTGACCGCGGCTATCGGGGCGTCTTTGGCGACGGCGTCGATCTGGGCCTCTATGATGCGCGGCGGGAGGTAATGGATCGCGGTCACCCCCGTGCTGTTCTGCGCCAAGGCGGCAGTGATGACCGAGGTTCCGGTGACTCCGAGGAACTGAAACGCCCTGAGGTCCGCCTGTATCCCGGCGCCCCCGGAGGGGTCTGTGCCGGCGATGGTGAGGACCAGAGGGTGGGCCGTCATCGGATCCACTCCTCCGGCAGTTGCGAGAGGTCGGGGATGATCATGTCGGGCCTTTGATGGCTGGGGGCCGCCTCACCCTCTTCGCGGGAAGTGACGCCCGTGAGGACCAGCAGCGTCTTCACCCCTGCCGCCCGGCCGGCTTCGATGTCCGTGTCCAGGCGGTCTCCAATGACCACGGTCTCCTCCGGCGGGATCCCGCAGAGCCGGCAAACAAGGGCCGTACCCAGCGGATTGGGCTTGCCGACGTTCTCAGGTTCCTTCGAAGAGGCCGTGGCGATGGCCGCGACGATGCTGCCGGCGCCGGGGACCAGGATTCCGCCTTCGACGGGAAACGTGCTGTCGCGGTTGGTGCTGAAGAACCGAGCGCCGCCCAGAAGGTGATGCTGCGCGATTCTCATCTTGTCATACGTGAATTCGCGGTCGATTCCCACAGCCACCACATCGGCGCGCGGGCCGTCACCGGCGATCAGGCGGCATTGGGCCACGTCAACCAGTTCTTCGCGAAGGCCGTCGTGGCCAACCGGATAGGCGGAGCAGCCTGTCATGCCCCTTTCGACGAGCAGCCTTGCGAGGATGTGCGAGGAAGTTACAATTTCGTCCATCGAGCAGGCAATGCCCATATCCGCGAGTTTTGGGATATAACGCGCGCGAGTGCGAGATGAATTGTTGGTGAGAAAGCGTACGGTGTGCCCAGCGGTTCGAAGCGCGTCCACGCCCCACGCGGCCTGCGGGATGGGTTCTGTGCCACGGTATAGAACCCCGTCCATATCGAAAATGAAAAGCATTCGGTGTCGGCTACCTCCAGCGGCATTATAGCCCCCGGGGGGAAACGGCGCGGGAGTGCCCTCTGTTAGCCGGCGGGAAAATGCCGGACGCGCCTCCGGACATCGTGGTCCGGAGGCGCGTTGCCCCCGACGCGGCATGAACGTGCATGCGTTGTCAACGCTCACGAACACAACGATCGCCGTGTTCGGTTCCCTGGCGGGCTCGTCAACGTTTATGCGCGAACAGCCCTCCCGGTTGAATCCCGGCGCCGGCGCCACCGCCGTACCGGCTGTACAGCCACGAGATCCCGATCAGAGCGCCGCCGAGGCCGCCGAAGGAGAGCACGCGGAACTGGGATTCCAGGAAACCGAGATCGAACAGGAATACCTTGGCGCACGTCACCCCGAAAAGGCCCAGAGCGGCGATGCGCGTGATGCGGTGTTCCCGCGCTATCCCGAGGAGAAGCAGTGAGGTAGCAGCGAGCGTCCACACGACGGACACCGCTGATTGCGCCCACCGCTCCCAGTAGACGCCGATGCTTTGCTGGTAATAGGCAAAGGTGAAGTAGGTTTCCTGGGTGAGCGCCCAGAGCGTTACCAGCCCGGCGGCGACCAGGACTGTTGGAGGGATGTCTCGTTCTCCGTCGCCGGCCACCTGCGCGGACAGGGACGCCGCCACGCAGAGCGCGACCGCGGAGATCACGAAAGCAACGAACCGGGCGTTGGCGATCGGCGTGATCGTCGAATCCCAGGTCTGCGTGGCGTTCACCAGCAGCACCAGCGCGCCAATTCCAACCAGTCCGTAGGCAAGGTACCGAATTTCCGCGCGTCCGGGAGAGAATGCAGGCAGGAAAAGCATCGCGCCGTAGGAGCACATCAGTGCCGCAACCGTCATCCCCGCGATGGCCTCCCAGCCCAAGACCGGGTGCATGGCATAGGCGCCGACAATCTCAAGCCCGACGCAGAAGACGATCAGCGCGTGAACCGCCGGAGCAATAACGCGAGGCACGTTGTCTTCCGTCTCCGTCAGGGCCTCCTTCCGGCGGCCCGATACCCACGCGATGCTCAGCAGACTGACGATCGAAACGATGTATGCGAGGAATCTGGGATTAAATACCGGCCTCCACAGGTGCGAGCCGACGCCTGTTGCACCCAGGATCAGGGCGATGGCGACGAATGATGTGGCAATGGCGGTGACCCGCGCCTCCAAATCGTCGATGCGTACGCACAAAGAGTGTACCGCCGTCGCGTAGACGGAAATGGCAATGGCGATGATGTACGGTTCGGCGCCGACCAATCCACCGGATAGTTCGAACACCTTGCTTGTGAACCCATACTGGATCTGTTCTGCCAGCAGCCATGCGCCTGCCACGACCCAGGCCATCGCGTATGCCGGTCGTCCGTCGTCGCCGCCACATCGCTTCGTGTACCACGCTATCCAGCCAGATGCCAGGGCGAAGAATAACACGGGGATTCCGTGTTCGTTCAATACAAGGCGCCCCGTGGTCGCCGGGGTTGTGGTCAGGGTGGAAAGGAGAGCTACTGCCGCCAGGCCGTATACGATCTGTCCGGCGCGCCTGACAACCTCGGAATGAGATATGGCAGCCAGGCTGAGAAGGACGGCCGCCTCGACGCTCCACCCGACGCTGATCATGCCCTGCTTGAACTGAATGGGCACCGCAAGCGCCGCCATCGAGCACGAGATGCCGATGCAGGCTGTTTTGAGCGGCACGTCCGCGGGGCACTGGAAGCGCGTCAGGATGGCCAAACCCGCGAACAGCAGGCCGACCGCCACCGGGAAGGCGCCAGGAACTGACCCGAGGGCCGGCCGGATGAGGGCATTCCCCGCGGCAAAGTAGAAGGCGGTTGCGCCAATGAGGAGAAGCCAATCGGTCGGTTCGGTTGGTTCGCGCTTCGTCAGGACCGGCGCGATCGCGGCGGCGGCGTAGAGCAAGTAGTTCATTGTAAGGAATGCCATGACGAGCCAGCGATGGTCGGTCAGATTGGCGTCTACGGCCCAGCCGCCGAGGAGCAGCAGGGTCCCAAACGCGCTAAAGGCAACGTTGACTCGCCAGCCTTTGGACACCGCTACCGCCAGGACGCCGGCATTCAGAACGGTGATGTATGAGAGAAACGGCAGCAAACTACCACCAGCGGCGCCATTTCCAAGGAGCGCCGGTGTGGCGAACCCGCCGATCGTCGCAAGGGCGTGAAGGCTCGGGCTGTCGTAGCGGACCGCCAGGACCACACCGAGAACGGTAATGGCGATCATCAGGGCGAGGGACAGCTCGTATGAACCTATGCTGTAACGGGAAAAGGCCGCCCAAGCATCGAGATACAGTATCGCCAGGCCGCCGCCGGCCATTCCCTCGCTGAACCCGCTCTTCTCGGTCTTGCCGCGCGCGAACTCCCCGGCGATCATGAGGCCGAGGCCGGCGCCTGCGCCGACACCGAGGCGGCCGAACGGCGAGAGTTTGTCCCACGCGTACACAAGGAAAAATGCCACCGCCAGAAACACGGCGATCGCACCCACCCACAGAGCCCACTGGCGACCGATAATGTCTTCCCAGTCGACGCCGGCCTTCTCCGGGGTTGGTGATCCGAAGGTGAATGAGCTGGACGGCTGGCTCGGCCGCCCGACAGGCGGTGCAGGTCTGTAAGGCGTCTCGATCGCCGGTTCGGGTGGCTTCGCCTCCGGCTGCGGAGCATCCGGGCGCTTCGCCTCGGAAGACGCTTGCTCCGCCGCCTGCACAAAAGTAGCGAATGATACCTCGGGAGCATTGCTCTCGGGTGTTGCCTCCCGCGCCCAAACCGATGTTGGTTGCGGTTTCTCCTGTCGAAGCGGCTGGGTTGGAGGCGGTGCGGCCTTAGGGGTCGCGTCGGGGAACTCCGGGATGGGAGGGAGACCTGCCGTAAGGCGCCTCAAGTGGCCAAGCACGGCCTCCATCTGATTTTCGAGGCGATCCAAGCGTTCGCCGGTGGCCTCGGGTGTGTTCTCGGCCATGATCTGGCCTCCTTTCTATACGAAAACTGACGGCGTTTCGTATCAACCAGGGCCATTATCCGCTATTCGGCGTTGCAAGTTCGCGTGGCTTTGGGGCCATTCCGTTGTCGGCGAGGTACCGGATTTCCGGTACCCCCCAGGATCGCTTACAGTCCGGCCTGTTTGGCGATGAGGGCGGCCTCGGTCCGGCTGTTAACGTGGAGTTTGGACAGGATGGCGCTGACGTGGTTCTTCACCGTGCGCTCACTGAGGAAGAGGCCGTCGGCGATGTCCCGGTTCCGCAGTCCTTTCCCCAATTGCTCGAGAATCTCCATTTCGCGCCGGGTGAGTTCGGTGAACATCTCGTGGTGCTTGTGCAGGACGTTGGCCTGACGCGCGAACTCGCTCAGGACGTGGGTCACCAGGCTTGGCGGAAGCGTTCCCTCGCCGCGACGGGCCGCGCGGACCGCCTCCACAATCTCCGGAAGGGATGCGGATTTCAGCACGTACCCTAGCGCGCCGGCTTTCAACGCGCCGAAGAGACGCTCGTCGTCATCGTAATTCGTGAGGATGACTACCACGGTTGCGGGAAGCGCCTCGCGGATCTGGCGCGTTGCTTCGATTCCGTCGAGGCGCGGCATCTGGATATCTGTCAGCACAACATCGGGGCGCTGAACCTTCGCGATCTTCACACCGTGTTCGCCGTCGACCGCCTCGCCGACAACCTCCATATCCGGTTGGAGCCGGAGCAATTCCGCGAGAGTGTTGCGCAGCAAGCCCTCGTCTTCAATGAGCAGCACGCGAATGGAGTCCATGGAACCAGGCCTTTCTGTCCGGCGGCTGGATGGGGAGTCGGGCGACGATGACGGCGCCCGAACGTGCCCGGTCGACGATGCGGGTCGATCCGCCAAGAGATTCGGCGCGAGCGCGCAGCGAGGCAAGGCCGAATCCGGAGCCCCCATTTGCGCCGTCGGAGAACCCGATGCCATCATCGCAGACACGGATGTGATAGTAACGCCCGCCCCTCCGGATGCGAACGGTGATGCGGGAGGCTTCAGCGTGCTTCACGGCATTGGTCACCGCTTCCTGAACGATGCGGAGGACGTTGTGTTGATACGCTGCGGGGAATTCGCATGGCGGACCGTCGTATCCGAAATCGATGCGGATGGAGAATCGTTCGCTCAAGGTGACGAGATGTTGTCGCAGCGCGTCCATGAAATCCGTGGGACTCAGGGAATCGGGTCGCGTCTGGCGAATGAGAAATCGAAGCTCGTCCGAGGCGCGGCGGGCCGTTTCACGCTGTTCAACCGCGATGGACGCTGCGCGGAGAGGGTCGGTCTCGGAGACGGCTTCAGCGAGGTCCAGCCTCCGCGCGATCAATACGAGGTCGTGCTGGATGCCGTCGTGCATCTCGGCCGAGAGATCGCTCTGGTACTCGCTGACGGCGAGCTGGCGCGCCACTTTCTGGCTCTCGCGGCGCAGGAATGTGATGAGTGAGGCGACCAGGATGATGAAGAAATGCCGAAAGCCGACGTACATGTAGTTGCCGTCGATAAAGTATTTGTCCCACGTGTGGCTGAGCAGCCCGGCGCCGAACTGGCCGAGCACGCTCAACAACGTAACAAGAATGACCTGCTTGACGCTCAGGCGAAGTCCGGCGTAGGCTACTGCGAGGAAATAGATGAAACCTGTGGGATCCTCGGCATCGTGCAGGCCGATGAGGATTCCGGTCACGATTAGCGAGTCCATCACACACCACAACAGGGCCCACTTCGCGAGTTCACCTCCTCGAAGGACGACCCACGTGCGGAAGAGAAGGTACGCGCCAACGACCCCGACAACGATGTGCATCGTGTCCGAGGACGGGGTCATGTGGCTTTCCGTACCGCCGAGGAGCCACAGCGGCGCGAAGGGTACACATGCCCAGATGTGCAGAAGGAAGATCTTGTCGATGCGCCGGCCGGTATCCATCGCATTCCTCCGTACGGCTTGCTAGGCCGCCAGTCACATCATGCCACGGAGTGCATACGAAACACCAATGGGGACGGGAACCAAGCGTTCAGGCGCTCGGGAACGCCAATTGCCGACGTGTTGGACCCTTTGAAGGCTGCGGCCCGTGCCGGCGCTACAATAGGTTCAGCCTGGAGACCATTTCGCCCTTTCAATCGAACAGCATTTATAGTATAATAGTCATAAGAGTTGAGTCTCTAGTTATCAAGATGTCAAAACCAACAGTTGCTATCGTGGGCCGGCCAAACGTCGGCAAATCCACCCTGTTCAATCGAATCGTGGGTGAGCGTGTCGCCATCGTGGAGGACACGCCGGGTATCACTCGTGACCGTCTCTACGCCAACGTGGAGTGGAACGGCCGTGCCTTCGCGCTCGTGGATACCGGCGGAATCGTGCCGGACGGCGCGGAGTTCATGCAGAACGAGATCTACGCTCAAGCCCAGACCGCCGTGTCGGAGGCGGACGCCATCATCTTTCTCGTCGATGCGCTGGAGGGGCCGACGCCGGTGGACCAGGAAGTCGCAGAAGTGATGCGCAAATCCGGCACCCCGGTGATCCTGGCGGCGAACAAGACCGACAGCTTCAAGCGCGAAGGGGACGCACTGGAGTTTTACGGGCTGGGACTTGGCGACGTGTTCATGATTTCCGCGCTCAACGGGCGCGAAGTCGCCGACCTACTGGACGAGGTCGTGAAGGCGCTTCCGCCGGAAATGGACGAGCCGGAGGTCGAAGAGGATGTCATCCGGGTTGCCATCGTCGGCCGGCCGAACGTCGGAAAGTCATCCCTTTTGAACGCGCTGGTGGGAGAGAAGCGAGCGATAGTGAGCCCCGTGCCGGGGACCACGCGCGATGCGGTTGACACGACGGTTGAGTTCGAGGGAGACAGATACACCCTGGTGGACACCGCGGGCATCCGCCGCAGCGGAAAGGTGGCCGGAAGCGTCGAGTATTACATGGTGCTTCGAGCGCAACGCGCAATCGAGCGAGCCGACGTCACAGCGCTTATCATCGATGCGAACGACGGTGTTGCGGACGGCGACGCGCGCGTGGGCGGAATCTCCGACGATGCCGGCAGGGCCTGCGTGATCATCGTCAACAAATGGGACCTGATCAGCAACACGCAGATGCACAAGTTCGCCCAGGACGTGAAGGAGAAGCTGCCGTTCCTGGAGTACGCGCCTGTGATCTTCACCTCGGCAATCACGGGGCGCGGCGTGAAGGATATCCTGTCGACCGTCAAGGTCGCCGCGGATAACCACGCGCTGCGCATTCCGACGGCGGAGATGACACGTGTGGTCCGCGAGGCAGTGGACGCGCGGCCGTTCACGCGGCGCGGACGCGATCTGAAGGTGAGATTCGCGACACAGATCCGCGTGAAGCCGCCCACGATATCCGTGATGGTCAACAACCCGGACATCACGCACTCTTCGTATGAACGATACCTGATCAACCGCATTCGGGATGCGTTCGGATTCGTGGGAACGCCGGTCCGGCTCTTCCTGCGGCGCAGCGAGGACCGTGAGAAGCGGGAGAAGCAGGCATGATGGTGCTGGTGGAGTGGTGGAGCTTCATACCTCTTGTCCTGGCGGCGTATGTGGTCGGCAGCATCCCCTTCGGCGTTCTGGTCGGCAGGATGCGCGGTGTGGATCCAAGGAACGTTGGAAGCGGGAACATCGGGGCGACCAACGTTTTGCGGGCACTCGGTCCCGCGTGGGCGGCCATCGTTCTGCTTTTAGACCTGGCGAAGGGGTTTCTACCCGTCGCGGCTTCGCAGATATGGCTCGTTGGCCTGTTCAAGAGCCTCCGCGTATGGGGCAGGCCGGTGTTCGATCCCATCGACGGAGCGATGCCCATCCCCACGAATTACGTATACCTGACACAGAGAGGGATGTCTGTCGAGACGGGACTCGTGGTTGCCGCGGTGGCCGTTCTCGTCGGCGTTGCCGCGATGGTTGGGCACAACTGGTCACTTTTCCTCAAGGGGAAGGGCGGCAAAGGGGCATCCACAGGGTTCGGCGTGGTGCTGGCCCTCGACTGGCGGGTGGCGGTGCTCATCGCGACGGTGTTCATCGTTGTGGTCCTCGTAACGCGGTACGTGTCGCTGGGTTCGACGCTTGGCGCGTGGTGCGTTCCGCTCGGTTTGTGGTACTGGCATCGGGGAACCGCCGAATTAACGCCTCTGCTTGGGTTTGGCCTGGCGGCGGCGCTGCTCATCACGGTGAAGCACCGGGCGAATTACAAGAGGCTGTTGAACGGCACGGAGTCGAAGTTCGGGAGAAAGCCACCGACTGAGCCAGGTTGAACTTCTTCCGGGTAATCAGTACATATTTTCCCGGCGACTGAAGTCGCGGCTCTGACAGGCACGAAGCCCGCCTCCGCGGGCTGAGTGCGACCACCGACTGAAGTCGGTGGCTGACGTTCGGATGTCGGCTGAAGCCGACAGATGTAATGCAGGTGAGCAGACGGGTGTGTTGGTAGTCGAATGAGTCGGCTTCAGCCGACATTCTCTGGCCCGCCACCGACTTCAGTCGGTGGGTCTAGTGGAGGCAACCATGCCGGGAAGCCACGCTGAGATTTACGTTCATCTCGTCTGGACAACGGTGGCAAGACAACCGCTGCTGGCAGGTAAGACTCGTGACATCGCATATGCTGTGATCCGGGCGGAATGTGAATCGGTTCGCGCGCAGCCGATTGCGTTGGGTGGGTTCGAAGATCACGTTCATTTGCTTTCCAGACTGCCGGCTACTCTAGATATCAGCCACCTTGCCAAACAGGTTAAGGGTGTATCGTCACACGCCATCCGCCAGGTTCCGGACCTCGATGGCTTTGGATGGCAAGAAGGATACAGTGGATTCTCTGTGTCCCGCTGGGATGTTCCCAAGATGACGAAGTACATTGCGAATCAAGAGGAGCATCACAGGGGCGGCACGGCGAAGGCGATCCTGGAGCCGTCCACTGACTGAAGTCGGTGGCTGACGTTCGGATGTCGGCCGAAGCCGACAGATGTAGGGCAGGTGAGCGGAGGGGTGTGTTGGTAGTCGAATGAGTCGGCTTCAGCCGACATTCTCTGGCCTGCCACCGACTTCAGTCGGTGGTTTAGCGAAACTGAATAGAGGAGGCAATCAAATGCGTGTGGACAAAATGACTGTTAAGGCGCAGGAGGCGCTCAGAGCGGCGCACGACCTGGCCTCGAATAAGGGACAACCTCAGATTGAGCCGGAGCATCTTCTGGCGACACTGCTCCAGCAGGATGGGGGCATCGTTCGCCCGCTGCTGGGCAAACTCGGCGCCTCGCTGCCGGCGCTTGACCAGAGCATTCAGTCCGAATTGGGCAGGATGCCGTCGGTGAGCGGCGGGCTTGGCAACGTGAACGTCGGCCCACGCCTCAACAGCGCGTTGGACCGGTCGTGGGACGAGATGGGGCGTCTCAAGGACGAGTATGTCTCCACGGAGCATCTCCTCCTCGGCCTCATCGAGGATCCCGGCGCAACAGGGCGGCTGCTCAAGACGGCCGGCGTGACCCGCGAACGTGTTTACGAAGCCCTCCAGGAAGTCCGCGGCAACCAGCGCGTGACGGACGAGAACCCCGAAGACAAGTACCAAGCGCTCGAGAAGTACGGCCGCGACCTCACCGAGGCGGCGCGCGCCGGTAAACTCGACCCCGTCATCGGCCGCGATGACGAGATTCGCCGCACCATCCAGGTCCTCAGCCGCCGCACCAAGAACAACCCCGTGCTGATCGGTGAACCCGGCGTGGGCAAAACAGCCATCGTCGAAGGTCTCGCCCAGCGCATCGTCGCGCGCGACGTCCCCGAGGGGTTGAAGAACAAGCGCGTGGTTTCGCTCGACCTGGGAGCGCTCATCGCCGGCGCCAAGTACCGGGGCGAGTTCGAGGACCGCCTGAAGGCCGTCCTGAAGGACATCGCTGCCGCCGAAGGGCAAGTCATCCTTTTCATCGACGAGCTCCACACCATCGTGGGCGCCGGCGCCGCAGAGGGCGCGATGGACGCCAGCAACCTGCTCAAGCCGATGCTCGCCCGGGGCGAATTGCGATGCGTGGGCGCGACCACGCTGGACGAATACCGAAAGCACGTGGAGAAAGACGCCGCGCTGGAGCGGCGGTTCCAGCCCATCGTGGTCGGCGAGCCGACCGTCGAAGCCACCATCGCCATCTTGCGCGGCCTGCGCGAGAAGTACGAAGTCCATCACGGAGTCAAGATCACCGATTCCGCGCTCATCGCGGCCGCCACGCTCAGCCAGAGGTACATCGCGGACCGGTTCCTGCCGGACAAGGCCATCGACCTCATCGACGAGGCCGCTTCACGCCTGCGCATGGAGATCGACTCGATGCCCACCGAGATCGACGAGATCGACCGCCGCATCCGACAGCTCACCATCGAGCGCGAAGCCATCAAGCGGGACAAAACCGCTGTCGCTAGGGAACGCCTCGAGAAGGTGGACGAAGAACTCGCCGAGCTAAACGAGAAGATCGGCGGCATGAAGGCCCACTGGCAGCAGGAGAAGGACGGCATCCAGGCGATCCAGGCGACGAAGCAGCAGATCGAACAGGCCGGCGTGGCAACAGAACAGGCGGAGCGCCAGGGCGACCTCCAAAAGGCCGCCGAACTGCGCTACGGGAAACTGCCCGAGCTAACACAGCGCCTGAAGGACCTGAACGCGCGCCTCGCCGAACTCCAGAAGGACGTGAAATTCCTGAAGGAGGAAGTGGACGAGGAGGACATCGCCGAAGTGGTCGGCAAATGGACCGGCATCCCCGTTTCACGCCTGCTGCAGGGGGAGGTCGACAAACTCCTCACGATGGAGATCAAGATCCACGAGCGCGTTGTCGGCCAGGACGAGGCCATCGCAGCCGTCGCCAACGCTGTCCGCCGGTCGCGCGCGGGCCTCGGCGATCCGAATCGCCCCATCGGCTGCTTCATGTTCCTCGGCCCCACCGGAGTTGGCAAGACCGAATTGGCGCGGGCGCTGGCCGAGTTCCTGTTCGACGACGAGCACGCGATGATCCGCATCGACATGAGCGAGTACATGGAGAAGCACTCCGTGTCACGCCTCGTCGGAGCGCCTCCGGGCTACGTGGGCTACGAAGAGGGCGGGCAGCTCACCGAGGCCGTGCGCCGCCGGCCGTACAGCGTGGTGCTGATGGACGAAGTGGAAAAGGCGCACCCAGACGTCTTCAACATCCTCCTGCAGATGATGGACGACGGCCGCCTCACGGACGGCCAGGGCCGCACGGTCGATTTCCGCAACGTGGTGCTGATCCTGACGAGCAACATCGGCAGCCAGTACCTGCAGGAGTTCGGCGCGGGCAAGGAAGGCCGCGATGCCGTGATGCAGGCGCTGCGCTCAAGTTTCCGTCCCGAGTTCCTGAACCGTCTGGACGAGATCATCACGTTCCACTCGCTGAGCGCGGAACAGATCAAGCAGATCGTGGACATCCAGTTGCGCGGACTGAAGAAGCGCCTCGAAGCGCGGGGAATCACAGTGGAGGTGAGCGACGCCGCCAAGACCAGCCTCGCCGCAGACGGGTTCGACCCGGTCTACGGCGCGAGGCCGCTCAAACGCGCCATCCAGCGCGAAGTCCAGGACGTTTTGGCGATGAAAATGCTGCAGGGCGAGTTCACCGACGGCGACACGGTCCTGGTAGACGCCGAACACGGCGAACTGGTCTTCACCAAGGACGAGGCGGAAGAATAGACGCGTATTGGCGGGGTCACCAGTGGGATTGACGAAGTAGCGGAGGGGTGGCGTGACAGTACCAAATGCCGGCAGGGCCATCATCGCCGATGGCAAGCTTAGCAAGTACCTTCTGAACCCTGATAACGAAGCTGGAGGGCCAAAATGCCGATTCCTGAATCGGTTCGGGTTCGACTCCGAATACCCGCATTTCCTGCGCGATGCACTTCACAAACACATTCGGGACAATTCTGCGGAATACAAGGGCGATACGGAATATGGTGCCAAATGGGCTGTACGTGGTAGAATTCAATCGCCGGACGGACGCAATCCGTATGTTACGTCGATCTGGCAGATAGATCACGGCAAGATAGCGCCGAAACTCATCACGCTGATTGACTTGGGAGGCGAATGATAATGGCTCTGGAACTCTTCACGATTGTCAGGACGACCAAAGATTTTCCTGAATATGGCCTCATCAAGGGTGATCGGGGCGCGATTTTAGAGATATACGGTGATGGAGAGGGTTACGACGTGGAATTTCCTGCCACGACGGACCCAACCCATGTTGTTGTGATGCACCCAGCGGACATCGAGGCCGTTCCGTCCAGACAGCCTGCCGTCGCCTGATCATGTTACTCGTACCGGGCCGCTCCCAGAGGGGCGGCCCGTTTCAATTTGGGGTGTGCCGATAAATGCTGAACACGGAGAACTGGTCTTCACCAAGGACGCACCGGATGATTAACCGCGAGCCGTTGGGCAGTTAGCCGCTGGTCTCGCGTACAGCCACCACCCGGTCGTTCGTGAGGCGGACTTCCAGAAAGGTGCTGTCTATCCCGAATCCGAAAGGTCCTCCCCCAGGACCCAGCCAGTAGACCATCGTACCATTGGGTGCATATTCAGGGTCAGGCGGACCGAGGAGGGCAATTACATCCCGTCGCGTCATTCCGACAAGCGGTTGCTTCCGCAACAGGTCGTTCTCCATACGCATCCGGGTGGTGTTCATGCCGCCGAGTTCGGTGGCCTTCCAGAGCCGAGCATCGAAAGCCATGTCCGGCCCGATGAGAAGGGCCTCCTCGTGCATTTCATACGCGAAGAGGCCTAAGATGCCGGCCATCGCAAGCGCCACCAGGATCAGAATAACCTTCAGTTTCCTCACCACACGATCAGACGCCTTCAATCTGAGGTAGCTCATTTCGCCGTCAGGCGCTCCACCTGAGCCTTCATTTCATCGATCTGTTTCTGCTGCGATTTGATCGCCTCCACCAGAACGGGCACGATGTTCTGGTAGGCTACGCCTTTATACCCGTCCGCGCCGGCGCTTACCACCTCGGGCAGCACCTTCTCCACCTCTTGCGCCACAAAGCCGACCTGTCGTCCCTCCGGAAAGTCCTTCTTCGGCCATGCCTGGCGGTTCCAGTCGAACGCTACGCCGCGGAGTGCGAGGACCTTGTCCAGCGCGCCGTCCAGCGTCGAGACGTGCTGCTTGTACCGGGCGTCGGACGTGAGGAGGACGCCAGCGGCCCTAACGCTGCTGCTGGCGTTGATGGATCCTCCGACGTCCAACATATACATGGGAACCGCTTGGTTGATTCCCACGCGGCCGTAGTCCGTGATCCGCATCGCTTCCAAACTCTTTATGGTGAACACCATTTGATGTCCGGACAAGTAGGCGATCTGACCGATCGTTCCGTCCGTGTTGTGCGGGAAGTTAATAGCGCCAATCATCGTCTGCGGGGCAGAGTTGTTGCGCAGTTCGATGACGGAGCCATACCCGGTCGCCGCGCTCTGCATGCGAATCACAGCCTGACCGGGAGACGCGATATCCAGTGGGAATGCGGGCGCGGTCGTACCGATGCCGACGCGGCCGAGGTGGGAGAAGCGGACGGTCTCGGTGAGGTTGTCGCTGCTGCCGTAACCGAACGCGATGTCTGAAACGTTGGTGTCCGAATGGACCTGCAGAAGGTTGCCCTGCACGCCCATTCCGACGGTCGATATCCCGTCCGCGGCGCGGTAGAGTACCAGCTTATCGCCGACCGAGGAGTGCAACTCGAAGAGGCCGGGCGACATCAGCCTTGCCACCTGTCCGTAATTGGCGCCAAAAAGCAGGCCATCATTTGTCCCGGTGGCGAAGTTGGCGCCGATTGAGCCCCATGTATTCCCATTGAGCCCGAAATTCAGCGCCCCCAGGCTCCCGGGCGCGAACCCGGAGGCTGCGGTACGGTTCAGCAGGATGGTGGGTGCGCTGCCATTGACACTGTACAGGCGCATCGTTGCCTGGTCATGCGAAATGATATCCAACGTGGTGGCGGGAGAAGCGGTGCCAATCCCGACCATTCCGGCAAAGGTATAGACGTTCGGCAGGCGCAGTGCGTACGGTGCGGCCGTCATCAAGAGGCGCGGCGTCATTTCCGGGTCGGTTCCGACCTGGATACCGAGGTAGGCCGGCTCCAGGAAGGGATCGGGAACCGGGGTCACCTGTCCTAGCGACGTGTTGAGCAGACCTGCGGTTACAATGACGTCGCGAAATTCCGTCCAGTATGCCGTTCCACCGCTTGGAGAGTTATAGAGGCTGAAGGCCAGGTGCACATTCCCGTTTATGGGTACACCAGCCGCCGATTTGAGTTCGGCCTGTATCGGAATGGCCCAGGTGTTTCCGCCGCCACCGGCAGAAACAGGGGGAACGAGTGAGGCGCAGAGAGCAAGTGCGCTGGCAAGGCGGGCAACCGGCTTCATCATCGTGACCTCCACGTAGCATCGATTTCGGCTGGCGAACGGCTGCCCTCCCTCCGGATGCGAGGCGCAGCGCCGCCGCTCAGGCTACAAACGATGATGATACCACAGGCCGCCTGCCAGCGACCAGAGGGAGGATGACCGCCCGGTTAGGAGGCGTTTCGCAGCCGGCGAATGGTTTCCGCTTTGCCCAGGACGTGGATCGTCTCGAAGAGGCCTGGCCCGACGGTGCGGCCGGTGACGGCGGCGCGGACGGGGTGGATCACCTCGCCCGGTTTCACACCGCGCGTTTCGATGAGGCCGCGGACGGCGGACTCCACCGACTCGAAGCTCCAGTCGGCAGTTGCTTCCAGGGCGTCCGCGGCAGCGCTCAGGATTTCCTTCGCGCCATCGGCCTGGACCTTCTTGAGGGCCTTGTCATCCCATTCGAGGTCGTGCTTGAAGAAGAAGGCGGTCATTTCCGGGGCGTCCGCCAGCTTGTGCAGGCGCTCCTGCTCCAGCGCGATGACCGACTCGATGTACGCCAGCATCTCCGCGGGCACCGGATCCGGGATCAGCCCGGCGGCCTGGAGATAGGGTACGCATCGCTTGGCGAGTTCGGAGAGTGACATCGCACGGATTGCGAGGCCGTTCATCCAGTCCAGCTTGACGACGTCGAAGACGGCCGGGTGATTGGTGACGTTCTCGAGGCTGAATTTCGAGATCAGTTCCTCGCGGGTGTAGAGCTCCTGGTCGGTGCCTTCGCTCCAGCCGAGGAGCGCGATGAAGTTCAGCAACACCTCCGGCAGGTAGCCCGCGTCCTGGTAGTCTTTCACCGCGGCATCGCCGTTGCGCTTCGAGAGCTTCTTCTTGTCGGGGCCGAGGATCAGGGGCAGGTGCGCGTAGATCGGCGGTTCGTGGCCGAGCGCACGCGTTAGGAGGATGTTCTTCGTGGCGCTGGAAATCCACTCCTCGCCGCGGATGATGTGCGTGATCTCCATCAGCACGTCGTCCAGCGGGGCGGCGAGCTGGTAGGTGGGGTAGCCGTCGGACTTCAGGATCACGAAATCGTCCAGCAGGCCGTTCTCGAAGGTTATGTCGCCTCGGATGGCGTCTGTGAACGTGACCGATCCATCTGCCGGCATCGCGAACCGCACGACCGATGGGAGGCCAGCGGCCTCGTTGGCGGCGCGCTCTTCGGCAGTCAGGTTGCGGCACTTCCGATCGTATCCGGTGGGAAGCTTGGCGGCCTGCTGGGCCGCGCGCATCTCGTCGAGGCGCTGCTTCGTACAGTAGCAACGATAGGCGTTGCCCTGCGCGATGAGGCGTTCCGCCGCTTCCTGGTAGATGGGCAGGCGCTCCGACTGCGTATACGGCGCGTGCGGGCCGCCGACCTCGGGGCCTTCATCCCAGTCCAGGCCGAGCCAGCGGAGCGAATTCTTGATGCTGCGTTCCGACTCGGCGTCGTAGCGCTCCCGGTCGGTGTCCTCGAGGCGCAGAAGGAACTGCCCGCCTGTCTGGCGGGCGAGGAGCCACGAGTACAGGGCGGTCCGGAGTCCGCCGATGTGCTGCGGTCCGGTGGGGCTGGGAGCGTATCGGGTGCGTGCTTTCATAGGGCTGAGGGCCGGGGGCTGAGGGCTGAGGTGGCTTGCTCAGCCCTCAGCCCTCACACCTCAGCCATTATTTTACGTACTTTCTCTTGGCCTTCTTGAAGCCCTTGTCCACCTCGCGGGGGTCGAAGGACCACGAGCCGTTCTTGTTCTGCTTGAAGCAGTAATACTCACTGAGCAGCGAGGCGACCAGCGTAGCGGACACCGGACGGATGACCCAGATTTCTGCCAGCAGCGTGAAGAAGTCCGCCCCTTTGCGATGCCGTTCGAGGAACTCGCCGATGAGTTCAAACGTGGAGATGTCGGCGAAGTTCGGCCGGGCGGCGATATTGCGAAGCTCTTTCAGGCGGCCCTCGTCGATGCCGATCGCGGGGTCGAGATCCGCGCCGACTTCGAGTTTATACTCACCCGGCCGGTTCCCCGGCGTGAGTGTGAAAACGCCGCCGGATTCCGGCAGGTCCGCATAGACCGCGTCGAGGCCGTACGCGAGGCCGAGTTGGTTGTTCACCCACAGCGGGAACTTCCCGCTGGGTCCCGAGATTGTCGCTTCCAGAAGCGGCGGGTCAGTTGGGAAGTACGGGGCATCGCCGCTGACGGGCAGCGTGCCGCTCTCGTGGTGCAGAATCGTCACGGTGCAACGGGCAGAGCCGTCCTTCTGTCTCTTTGCTTCCCCGCCCAGAAGGGCCATCGGCTGCGTTACCTGCGACTTCAGGTTGCCGTCGAGGCCGTCTTCGGTCATTTCCACGTCCAGTTCCTCGCCCTCAAGGGTCTGGAACGAGAAGGACTCAAACTCGAGCGTTGGCGGAGCGTCCAGGATGTCGGTCGGGATAGTTTCAAACCGGCGCCAACGGTCCCAGCCGACGCTGATCACCTCGCCCTGCTCCTGCAGCGCGGCGGCCATCGCGGCTTCCCATTTGCCGTAGTCGCGGTCGCTGGCGTTCACTTCAAGCACCTGTTCCAGCAACTGGCGGGAGGTGATGAAGCTCTCGGACCGCCGGATGATGATGGCGATTTCCTCCATATCCGCCGGGGTGATCGCGATTTCGCCGGCCGGACGCGAGGCCTCTTCGGGGGCGCCTTCAACGGGCGGCTCATCGGCGATCTTATCCCACAGGTTGGGCAGAGATTCAATGAGTTTGGGCGTGATCCAGGTAGCGTCTGATAGCGGGGTGAGCCCTGCCTCCAGGAGGCCGTCGTGGAACTTCGGGGCGCAGAACTCTGACGGCGCGATTTCATACGCCAGATAGGCGAGCGCCTTGGCGGGAAGCGGCTCGCCGGCTTTGTCGATGGCCGCGGTTGCTGCCGCAACCGGGTGCTTCCATTCCGCCGGCTTCACCAGCGCGCGAACCCGGGCCACCACCGTGTCGTCTTCGAAGTTGTCGAACAAGGTGTCCTCGACGTCCGATCCGGGCACCACGTTGAGAAGCCAGGTTGCCGGGACGACGCGGTCGCCGGCCACAACAGCGAATTTCGGCCGCGTTGTGACGAGGCGGCGGACAACCTCGGTGGTTGTTTCCGGCGTCTGTCCAGTAGCCTTGGCAATCTCGACGCCGATGGTGTCGATAAGCAGGGGGCGTCCCACGAGACCGAGAAAGTCCTCGATGATGCGCTCCATCGGGTGGCGGGTGTCGATCTGGCGGGCCGCAAGGTCCCAGCGCCGCTCGTGCTGAACGAAGCGCGGGTCGAGTGTGAGCGCGTCACGAACGACCTTCGCGGAGATTTGATGCTCCTCGTTCACGAAACCGGTGACTTGCCCCGTCTTGGCGGGCTCACCGACCTGCAGGAGATACACAACGGCGCGGTCCGCTACAAAGCGGAGAGCCGCGGAACGCAATACGGCTGTAGATGCCGATTTAGACAAGGTATTCGCCTCCTCAATCCACACGCCGCCCGAAGGCGGGGCGCGGTTTATGACTGACTATCAGACCTGAAAGCGGCTTTGCCCGGGTCAGCGCCCTCGGCAACGCCAGAAAGATCGTGCACGCCCGCAGCGGTGATCTGTACACTGACAATCGATCCGGGCGCGGAATCGCCGCCCGTGAATGCCACCGTTCCATCGATCTCCGGAGCGTCGCGATACGTACGACCGCTATATGCGCCGTTTGCAGTTCGCTCCTCGACCAGGACGTCAAGGGCGCTGCCGACCAGCGCGCGATTTCGCCGGCGGGAAATGCCGGCCTGCCATTTCATCAGTTCTTCGCGCCGCTGCTCCGCGACTCGATGGGGCACCTGGCCCGGAAGCGTCGCCGCCGGGGTTCCATCTTCGCGGCAGAACGAGAAGACCCCAACCCGGTCCAGTTCAGCGGATGCCAGGAAGCCTTTCAGTGCATGGAACGCTTCGGGCGTCTCGCCCGGGTGCCCCACAATGAAGGTGCTTCGGATCGCGATTTGCGGGCACGCCTTTCGGAACCGCTCGATGATCCGCAGATACCTGTCACCGTCACCGGGGCGGTTCATCGCCTCCAGAACGCCGCGGTCCGCATGCTGCAGCGGAATGTCCAGGTATTTGCACACCTTCGGCTCGGACGCGATGACATCGATGACGGCGTCCGTCACGGTCGCCGGAAACGCGTACATGATGCGGATCCACCGGATGCCATCGACATTGGCCAGCTCGCGCAGCAATCGCGGCAATGCCAGCGTTCCATACAGGTCCCAGCCGTATCGCATGGAATCCTGGGCGACCAGGACGATTTCCACGGTCCCTTCCTCTGCCAGCGCGCGGACTTCATCGACGATCGCCTCGACCGGACGGCTGGCGTGATCGCCGCGGATCGACGGAATCGTGCAAAAGGCGCAACGGTAGTCGCAGCCATCGCTGATGCGCACATAGGCGGTCCACGGCGGCGTTGACCTGACCCTCGGCGGCTGCCGGTGCGGAATCGGACGCGGCGGCCCGATCTGCAGGAGCGGCTGCGGCGGGGCGGCGGTCAAAATGCTCTGAATCTGGAGAGCCAGGCCTTCATACTGCCCCACACCGATGAACGCGTCCACGCCGGGCAGCTCTTTCGCCAGGTCCGCGCCATAGCGCTGGACGAGGCAGCCGGCGGCGATAACCGCCCTGCCTCCGGCCCGCTTTTTCCACTCGGTGGTACCCAGCAGCGCGTCCACCGACTCTTGCGCAGCATCTTCCTTGAAACCGCAGGTGTTTACGATCAGAACGTCTGCCTGTTCTTCGTCCGCGCAGACCTCCATGCCGGCCGCCCGAAGCTGGCCCAGCATCGTCTCGGAATCGACCGTATTCTTCGGGCAGCCGAGACTGATGAGACCAACCTTAACCGCCAAATTCACGCTCCCCGCGACTGCCCCGTCGTCATCCGGCGCCCGACGGCGGTCCGGTGAAGACGGTTACGACCCAACACGCCAAGAAACGAGTCGGGCCGCGAGTGCCCGCTCGTTTCTCTACGAACTAGGAAACAAATATCTCTGTCATTATCATACACACGCGGGGGGAGGGGAGTCCAACCGTCGGACCGCTCCCGCTGCAACCCCATAGCCGGTCGAATGTGGCGCGGCCGATACCGGTCGCGCCGCATTCGACCGGCCTCTTTACCTGGCCTCGACCTGCCCGGATCCGCCCTCCAGCGCCTTGGCCAACGCCGCCGCGCGCGGATCGAGAAGCAGCAATCCCAGCATCTTGCGCTGCATCGAACCCTGGTACATCTCGCCTGTGCCGCTGAGAAGGCGGGAGAGCGGGCTGCTGCTGAGTTTATAGATCGGCGGATCGCCTTTGATTCCCCCCTGCTCGCCGGCGTAGGCGATGGCGTCGCGAAGCGTTCCGATCTTATCGACCAGCCCGTTCTTGACCGCCTGCCGACCGGTGAACACGCGTCCGTCGGCGAGGGGGCGCAGGGTGGCCATGTCGATCCTTCGGGCCTTGCTGACGGCCGTCAGGAACTGGTTGTAGATGTCATCGACCATATCCTGGAACAGAGCCTTCTCCTCACGGGTCATCGGGCGCATCGGATTGCCCATGTCCTTGAACTTGCCGGATTTGACCACGATTTCATCGTAACCGCTCTTCTTGATCCAGCCGCTGGGGTTACTGAAATTGGGCAGTTCGCTGATGACACCGATGCTCCCTGTCAAGGTGGCGCCGTTGGCGTAGATTCTGTCCGCGGCGCTTGCGATGTAATAGCCGCCGGATGCGGCGACATCGCCCATCGCCACGACAACCTTCTTGCCGCCGGTTCGAACCTTCTCGACCTCCGTGTACACGGCATCCGATGCCGCGGCGCTGCCGCCAGGGCTGTTGATCCAGAGGACCACGGACTTGATCTTGTCGTTCTTCCGAGCCTCCTCCAACTGGTCGATGATGCTCTGCGCTTCAGCGCCGCTTGCCCCGCCGAACGGGCCGCCGTCGGCTTCTCCCGAGGTGATCACGCCGGTGACGTTGATGAGGCCCACCGAATCCCGGCTGGGACCTGTGCCGGCTGACGGGCCTCTGGAGATGAGCGATGTCACGGTTCCGAAGAAGAGGGCCATCACAACGAATGGAAGGCATCCGCAGCCGAACAATGCCCCGCCGAAGAATGCCGCCCAACTCAGGCCCTTCTTGTCGCGCGCGGGCGGCGGTGGGGGCGGGGAGAAAGAGGTTCTGGGGGCAGAATACAGCGGGGGCTGCGCCGCAGATGGCGGCGCGGCGAATGTCGTCGCGCTGGCGCCGGGCGCTGTGCCGAAAGTGGCCCCCTGGGGCGGCGGCGCCTGCGGGGGCGGCGCCGCGGGTTCAGCAACGGGTTCCGGCGTCGCGTCTCCTGAAACAGGGTTGATGGGTTGATCGTCCACGTGAGTCGCCTTTCCTTGGATTCGGCGGTGAGGCCGGTTGACAGAGAACTGTATATTTGATAGATTGTGTTAGTGTGCGCGGACACGTGTCGCGCCGCGCGCCGAAGTGGCGGAATGGCAGACGCAACGGTCTCAAAAACCGTCGGGGGTGACCTCGTGTGGGTTCGAATCCCACCTTCGGCACCAGAGTATTACATCACGTGTGCAAATGATAGCATCAGGGGGCCGCGCCGTACTATTCGGCGCGGCCCCTTGATTTTGCCCGTTTTCGCCATGAGTGCCTGCTATTGCCGTTGCCCGCCGCATAATGCTAACTTACCCTTGGTTTTCTGTCGAAACCGTTAGTGTGGCAATGCGGCGCGCGGGTAATCCGCGGAGAGCACGATGGAGCGTAATCCGGAGGAAACATGGCCTCTCCGGGGTGACGTTTCAGCCTCTCCTATTCTCAGTGCCCTGCCACGGAAAGGACGCTGCCATGAGAAAGCTCATTGCAGGATTTGCGTTGCTGGTCGCGGCGATTGCCACGGCGCACGCGCAGGCTCCATTTGCGGATGTACCTAAGGACCACTGGGCTTACGAGGCGGTAAGCACCCTTTCTCAGCGTGGCTACATGCTTGGGTACCCTTCAGGATCATTTGACGGTAAAAAGGCGATGACGCGCTACGAGTTTGCCGTCGCCATCGCGAGACTGCTCCCTCAGTTGGAGCAATCGATCAAGGAGCAGATCTCCGCCGCCACCCCGGCGCCGAAACCTGCACCGGACCTGACCGGCCTCGCCACCAAGCAAGACCTGCAGACCCTGCTCACCAAAGAGGATTTTGATTCCATCAGCAAACTGGTGGATCAGTTCGCCCCCGAACTCAAGATGCTCGAAGTGGACGTGACCGGTCTCCGGCGCGACCTCAACAGCCTCACGAAGCGTGTCGCCAAGATCGAAGATGAACTCTCCCGCGTGAACATCAGCGGCGAAATGAACATCATCGGCCGCGGCAGCAGCATCCAGCGCAGTTCGCTCGCCCGCAAGGTCTATCCCACCGATTACGATGGCCGCACCCTTCAGCGAACGGACAATATCATCGACCCGGCCCAGGTTTACTACGATATGGACCTGGCGCTGAGGCTTCGGGTGAACAAGGGCATCTATGCCAACACCGTTCTGAACGTCGGCAACTACCTCGGAGGGTTCGCTTCAGCCCCACGCGTCGATTTTCCGTACGGCGCTGCAGGCAAGGGCAGCCTCAACAGCGAGATCACGCCGTGGAAGGCTTATGTGTCCGCTCCGTTCCACGCTCCGATCCTCGGGCAGGTTCAGGCGGAACTTGGCAAGACCGGCATCAAGTTCACGCCATACACGCTTCGCCTGCAGGATTACGACACCTACACGAAGCTCACGAAGACCGATAACGGCGAAATCGTGTTCAGCGGCGCAAAGGGCAAGTTCAACATCGGTCCGGTAGGCTTCGTCGCCTATGCCGGCCAGCATGGTAACGACGCGACCTCCACAGGCATGCCGATCTTCGTCACGACCAACTTCACGCCGCGCCCCCAGAATCCGCTAAAGGAAGTGCCGCTCGCTCTCTTCCCGGGCATCCCTCCGGCATTCATCGAACTGAGGCAGTCCGCCGGCGTTCACGCCAACTTTGCGTTCGGCAATGAGAACACCCTCGGCGGAACGTATATCGAGGCGGGAACCGCCGAACAGACCTACTTCGACGGCTCCAACTCGCGGAACGTCAAGCGTGCTGAGATCTATGGCGCTGACGCCAAACTGAACCTCGCCATGGGACTTAGGTTCAAAGGCGAATTCGCTTCCAGCCTTCTGACCGACGAGCCCAAGCTCGGCGGCAGCGGCGGCGTCTGGCCGAACAACAAACGCAACGCTTTCGACGGTCGCCTGTCCCGGGAGTTCGGCCGTCTCGACCTCACGGCCGGGTACCGCCGGATCGATCCCTTCTTCGGCGCTCCGGGCGCCTGGGGCAGCATCGGCTCCTGGAAAAACCCGACGAACATTCAGGGTTTCGTGAGCAATGCCGAACTCGAGCTGACCAACCGCCTCTCCCTGGAGGGCGCGTACGACAGCTACCGTTCGGTGGTCCGTGGAGTCAATACGCTTGTAGACGGTTCAACCGGGCTGAGCGCATCGGGCATCGGCAATGCGTTGGACAATTCCGGTGACACCAAACTCCAGCACATCAAGGCCGGCCTCAAGTACGACCTCACGGGCGCCACGACTCTGGATCTGGGGTTGGAGCAGGTTCTCTACAAGGACCTCGCCAATTCAAGCATCCGATCCGCCAACGGAGACCCGCGCGAATCCTACTACAACTTCGGTCTCGGCAGCGACCTCGGCGACAATACGACGCTCAGGGTTCTCTACCAGATCATTGATTACAAGCACCATTTCCTGACCGATGGACAGGACGCCCGCGGCAACGTGGCGGTCGCCCAGTTCCAGGTGAAGTTCTAGAACGGTGATCGATGCGGGGCGGTGGGTGATGGGTTGATACTCTGTCGCCTGCCGTCCCGCATTGTTCGTTTTGGCGCCGCTGTTCGCCGGGCCGCAACTCATCCTACAATTTGTGCGAACGTCGATCGACCCGCGATCGCGCTGTAACCTGGAGGAGCCACCCGTGATTATCTGCGTTAGCGCCAACCCGTCCCTGGACCAAATACTCGTCACCAACGGTTTCGCGCTTGGCGGCAAGGTTGAGCCCACGCGTTGGACGGTTTCTCCCGGGGGGTCCGGTGTTCGCATCGGTGTGGTTGCCCGCCAGATGGGCGCTCCCACCGTGGTGACCGGCTTCCGGGGTGGCGGCGCGGGCCAGTGGCACGCCCGCCTGATGGACGGTTTGGGTTTGGAGCATGATTTCGTGGAGATTGAGGGCGAAACCCGCGGAACCGTGCTTCTCCTGGACGAAACGCAAGGCTTTATGGTCGAGCTGCCGGGCCGGGCCCCGGACATCACCCCCGCCGATACGGAGCGCCTTCTTGCCAAAGTGAAGGAACTGGCCGGCAAAGGCGATTGGGTGATCATCTCCGGCCGTTTGCCCGCCAACTCCAGCGCCGACCTCTACCACGACATCGTCGATGCGGCACACTCGGAGGGTGCGCTCGTCGCGGTGGACGCTCGCGGTCCGGCCCTGATTTCCGCCCTTCGCGCGGTGCCGGACGTGTGGAAGCCGAATGCGGAGGAGATGGAGGAGGCGTTGGAGGCCGGCATTGACCCGGTGGCTCAATGTGAGGCGGGCACCACCATCCTTCTGTCTGAAGGGAAGCGGGGCGCGTTGTTGCTGCAGAAGGGCAGTGCGATGCGCTTTTCGCCGCCGCCCCTTCGCCCCTGGAATCCGGCCGGCAGCGGAAACGCCCTCCTTGCCGCCACAATCGCGGCGCTCCACGAGGGGACATCCTGGGAAGAGGCAGTCCGTGAGGGTCTGGCCGCCGGCGTTGCCAATATGCGCTATGACGTTGCCGGTTATGTGACGCGTGAAGAGGTGAAGGCCCTGGCGCCGCGCGTGACGATGACCGACGAGCGCGCCTGACCCGTCGCGTAGCCGTTGGGGTCCCCGGCAATGTCCAGAAGCGGCGCCACCTTAGCTCTAGTCCGTTCGAAAGGCCATCTGATGCAGAAACGCTTTGTTCTACTGTCACTGCTCGGCATCCTCTGCGCGCCGGCGTTCGCCGCCAGCCCGTTCCGGCAGCTCTACGATCTGGATGACCTGCCGCTGCTCAAGCCGGGAGTCCGCACGTACCAGGTGTCCAGCCACGATCCGACCGGCGGAAACGCCGATGCGGGGCATTTTGTGCGCGTTGAGGGAAACGTCAAGGTGCTCGCGGATCTGAAGGGCCCCGGAATCGTTCGGAGGCTGTGGTCGGCCAATCCGAGCGGACGGCTGCGGATTACCGTTGATGGAGCGGTTGTCGTCGACGCTCCGTTCCAGGACCTTTTCGAGGCGAAGGTTCGCGGCTTCACGCCGCCGATCGCCGGTCGCAGCAGCGGCGGGTGGTACTCCTATGTGCCCATAGCCTTCGAGAAATCTTGCCTGATCACGGCGACCGATGCGGGGAACTTCTACTACCAGGTGACATGGCAGAAACTGCCGCAAGACTCGAAGGTCACTCCATTCGGAGGGGACTTGAGCGAATCGGACGCGGGATACGCGGCCAAGGCGGAGGATGTGTGGTCGCATCTGGGCGCGCCGCTGGCGGATTCGCGCGCTGTCGCGCTCCCGAAGCGTTTCGTCAGCCTTCCGCCGGGTGGGCGGTGGGCGCAGCCGATACAGGGGCCGGGAACGATCACCTCCCTCCGATTTGCCTTCCCCGCGGGGGTGACGTGGTCCACGTTGCGGCAGACCGTGCTGCGGATCAGTTTTGACGGCGAGAAGTCCGCGGTTGAGGCGCCGCTTGCCGATTTTCTCGGAATGGGATTCGAAGGTGTCCGGTGGAAATCGCTACCCCTCGGAGTGGAGGAGACCGGCGGCTACTGCTACTTCCGCATGCCATTTGCCCGGAGCGCGCGAATCGAGCTTGAGAACCAGTCGCGCTCCGCGTTCCAGGCGTCGTTTTCGGGGTTGGCCCGTCCGGGGGTGCCCGCGACGCCCTATGGGTATTTCCACGCGAATTACCACTCCGCGGTCAACGTCGGCGGCAGGGATTACGTTTTCGGAAGACTCCAGGGCGTTGGCCACGTTGTGGGCGTGACCGAGAGTATGCGGGGTAATGGAAGCCTCTGGTTCCTGGAGGGCGACGAGAAGGTTTACGTGGATGGCTCGAAATCGCCGGACATCTACGGCACCGGTACAGAAGATTTCTATAATTGCGGCTGGTATTTCCAGACCGGGCTCGTCGACGTGGCGCTGCACGGCCTCAGCCACAAAACGGACAATGAGATCGCGGCCTGGCGGTTCGAGATTCCCGACGCCATCCCATTCCGGCGATTTCTCGACTTCCACATCGAGCACGGCGGGACCGATGACGTCGCCGGTTCGGAGTATTCCAGCGTCATTTACTGGTATGGCAAGGCCGGATCGAAGTATGTGGCCGGGGCGTTGCCTCGTGGCTCGGCCCTTCTGCCCAGGCCGTTCGTGGCGCCGATAGAGGGCGCTATCCAGGCGGCGGATGCGAACTGGGTCGGGACAGGCGGCGCGACCATTCGGAAGGAGCCATGGCAGACGCTGGGCAGCTATCGCGGCGCGGGCCGAACCCTGATAAAGGGTGCCGCCGGATCCGGCGCCTCGTTTGGTGTGGAGGCACGATTCACGGACGATTACGACGTGGATGTCTACCTGTCCGGGGCCGGAACAGCGTCACAAGCGACACTCATCCTCGATGGCAGTCCCGTAGGAACGCCCATGCGGGACACGGGCGCCCCGCTTCCCATTCGGAAGGTGAGCGCCGGCGCGGTTCGCTTGACGGAGGGAAAACACGCGCTCGGCGTGCGGATAACGTCGGGATCCTCCATCGCGATTGCCGCCGTCCGGGTCCAGCCCCGCTCGCCGCTCGTTCGGGACTTCGCCGTCCTCGGTCCGTTTCCGATCGCCGGCGCGGAAGGCGCCAAAACACCACTTCCGGCGGATGGGAAAGCCCCCGATCTGTCGAGGGCCTACGCCGTCGGATCCAGAAGCCTGAAATGGACGGTACTGCGCGCGCCGAATGGCCTGCTGGACCTGGCCGCGACGCTGAGCCCTCATGTGAACGTCGCCGCCTACGTTGCATTTGCCGTGAAATCACCCCACGATCAGACCCTGCCGCTGATGATCGGATCGGACGACGGAGTACAGGTCTGGGCGAACGGGGCGCTCGTCACCACCAACAACGTTGTGCGCGGGTTCCGCCTCGACGAGGACCGCGTGCCGGTATCCCTGAAGGCAGGCTGGAACACGATCGTCCTCAAGGTTGCGCAGAAAGACCTTGCGTGGGCGGTGTCGGCGCGCCTCCCGGACCCCGGCAGGCTCCTCCAGTTCGCCCCGATCCCGCCGGCGTCTTAGGGCCTGTCCTTCACCAGCGCGCGACGTGCCGAGGTGGACCGGGTGCCCGCCGCCCCGGCGTCCGGCGATGCCCGCCCGAGCACCATGTGCTCGCGCGGGGCATCGTGTCTAGAATGATCGGGTGATAGAAACAGACCATTCCGGGCGGCGCCCACGTGTCGCTCTCTCCACGCTGGGCTGCAAAGCCAACCAATATGAAAGCGGCCGTATCGCCGCGGATTTCGCCGCGCGAGGCTTCGAGATCACCGACGACGCATCGAGCGCCGACATTGTGGTCATCAATACCTGCACGGTTACGAACGTGGCGGACGGCAAGTCACGCCGGCAGATACGCAGGCTGAAACGCAACAATCCGGCCGCTCTGGTCGTGGCGACCGGCTGCGCGGCGGAGTTGGAGCGGGACAATCTTCGCTCGACAACCGGCGTGGACCTTGTGGTCCCGAATCGAGACAAAGCGGCTCTGGTTGGACGGACGCTGTCGTTCAGGCCAGGGCTCAACGCCCCGCTGCAAATGCTGGACGAAGACGCGATTCCCGCTAACGCTGCCCAATGCCGCCTCACAAGCCTCGGGCGAACGCGGGCCATCCTGATGATCCAGAACGGGTGCGGCTATCGATGCTCGTACTGCATCATCCCGACAGCACGCCCTCTCCGCGAGAGCCGCCCGCTTGAGGGCATCCTGGAGGAGGCCCAGCAATTGGCCGCCGACGGCTATCGGGAGATCGTTCTCACCGGGATTTCCATCGGCTCGTGGCGGGACGGCTCGCGCCGTCTCCAGGACCTCCTTCAGGGTATGGCAAGCATACCGGGCCTTGACCGCATCCGGTTGTCCAGCATCGAGCCGAAGACGGTTACCTTGCCGCTGCTCGATACCATCGCCGCGGTTCGCAGCGCCTGCCATCACCTGCATATCCCGCTGCAGGCCGGGGACGACGCGACGCTCAAAGCGATGAACCGTTATTACGACACGGCCTACTTCGCCGGGTTGATCGAGCGGGTCCGGAGGCGTCTTCCGGATGTGGCGCTTTCGACAGACGTCATCACGGGCTTCCCGACCGAGACCGACGCCCAGTTCGAGGAGACGATGCGATTCTGCGCCGACATGGGATTCTGTAAAATTCACGTCTTCCCGTTCAGCCCTCGGGCCGGAACTCCGGCGGCGGAGATGGAGGATTCGGTGGGCGGCGTGGCGCGCAAGGAGCGAACCGCCCGCCTGATGGCGCTGTCCGATACCGGCGCCCAGGCGTGGGCTGAAGCCTCCGTGGGTTCCGTTGTCGACGTTCTCGCAGAACCGCGCGCGGCGGCCACCGGACTCTATTCCGGCCTGACCGGCAATTACATCCGCGTGCACTGGGACTGTGAGGCGGATGTTCGGGGCCAGATCGTACCTATACGGATCACCGGCGCCCGGGGCGGGGAAGCGCTCGGCGTACGAGTATGAACCGAACGGAACCGGCAGGCGACAGGGTGCGCCGAAGCCTCAACATGCCGTGGAAGGGCGAGTTTCGCCACCCGACCCTGGTGATGGGGATCGTGAACGTTACCCCGGACTCGTTCCAGTCTGTCGGGCGGCACAACCGACCGATGGATGCGGTGGAACACGGCCTGAGCCTTTTCGCCGACGGAGCCGATATCCTCGATGTCGGCGGCGAATCCTCGCGTCCGGGCGCGCCCATCGTGCCGGTGGAGGAAGAGCTTGAAAGGGTTATCCCGGTTGTCCAGGGCCTCGCCGAGCGATCCTCCGTTCCCATATCGGTTGACACGCGGAAATCGGAGGTTGCGGAAGCGGCCATCCGGGCCGGCGCACGGATCATAAACGACGTATCCGCCGGACGGTTCGACGCGCACATGTTTCGCGTGGTGGCGGAGTCGGATGCCTTCATCTGCCTGATGCACGGCCCGCTGGACACCACGGCCATGCAATGGTCCACCGCCGAGGTTCGCCGCGGAGCGGATATCGCCGCAAGTGTCGCGGGATTCCTATCCGCGCGCGCGGAGGCCGCTGTTTCCGGGGGCATCGACGAAGACCGTATATGGGTAGATCCCGGTTTCGGGTTCGGAAAAACAGTCGGGGACAACCTTCGGCTGATCCGTGACCTGAACCTGATCACCTGCCTCCCATGGCCGGTCATGGTGGGAACCTCCCGAAAGAGCACACTCGGCGCCGTTCTGAACGGCGCCGCTCCGGAGGATCGCCTCGAGGCGACGCTGGCCACTGTGGCGCTGGCCATTCGATCGGGCGCTGCCATCGTTCGCGTACACGACGTGGCGGCCGCTGTTCGAACTGCCCGAACGGCGGATGCTATCGTACATTGCGGGCAACCGTAGTTCAAACGATGCCCGATCCACTGTAGGAGGAATCGCATGAACGCATTCAGAGGAATCGCCTGCCTGATTCTTGCTTTGCCTGCCCTCGCCCACGCCGACGATCGTCCCAGCACACGGACCGGCGATTTTCGAGACTTCCCCGCGTTTGCATCCACGGTTCTTGGGAACGTGCGCAAGGTTACAGTGATGCTGCCGCCGAGTTACGCCGCCTCGCCGCAGAGGCGCTATCCGGTGCTGTACGCCCATGACCTTCAGAACCTGTTCGATGAAAAGGGGTCGTTCATCGGCAAGGAGTGGCGGCTGGACGAAACACTGACGCAAATGTGGTCGGCTAAACGCATCCCGGAGATCATCGTGGTGGGTATCGCGAACACCCCGAAGCGTATGTCCGAGTATATGCCCGGGCCGACGGGTGACCAGTACGTCAGGTTCATCACCGTTGAACTCAAGCCGTTCATTGACAACCGGTTCCGAACAAAACGGGGGCCCGCCGATACCGCGATGATGGGGAGCAGCATGGGCGCTCTGATCTCCGTTTGGGGGTCACTCACGAGGCCGGACGTTTTCGGCGGCGCGGCGGGGCTGTCCCCCGCAATGCAATTCGCGGATGAGATTCGAACGCGTATGGAGTCCGAGCGTCCATCGCGAATCCACTGGTATCTGGACGTCGGAACCGACGAGATACCCGGAGATGCCGGCCAGCGTTTGGTGCAGGCGTTCCGCGACGCTCGATCGGCCCTGGTGCAGGGCGGTTACCGCGAAGGTACGGATTTCGTGGCGGAGGTCATTCCCGGCGGGGTACACAACGAGGTTTCGTGGGCAGCCCGCGTTGACAAACCGCTGGAGTTCCTGTTCGGCGGAAACGACGAGGCTCCCAAGACGCATCGATAGGGGACCGCGGCCCATCGTGTCACCGGTGTGACGACAGGTATATAGACGAAATCGGGACCGGCGAGCAATTCGCCGGTCCCGTTCGTGAAAGCCAAACCCGCGCTGGTTACTGAACCGGCGGAAACTTGGTTTCGATCTTGTACGTACCGCGGATCTTGTTGAACCATGTGCCGGACGAGGTGGCCTGCTGCTTCTTGGTTTCGAGAGCCTTGGCTACGGCGGCCTTCTTGCTTTCCGGAGTCACCGGGTCGTTTTTGATCTCGACCACCTGGATCAGGTGGAGGCCGAAAGTTGTCTTCACCGGGGTGGGGGTAATCTCGTCCTTCTTCATCGAGAAGGCCGCGTCTTCGAACGCCTTGACCATCTGTCCGCGCTTGAAGAACCCGAGGTCGCCGCCGCGGTCCTTGTTGCTCATGTCGTCGGAGTATTCCTTGGCGAGGTCATCCCACTTCGCGCCGGCTTTCAGTTTGTCCTGGACTTCCTGCATGCGCTTCTGAGCGTCCGCTTCGGATCGCTTGTCGAACTGGTCGCCGATGCCTACGAGGATATGTTTGGCGTGAACCTGATGGGCGTCCTTCTCCACCTGGTCTTCGGCCGTCTTGATCTCCTCGGGGGTGAGTTTCGTCGTTTTCGCTTCGTCCTCGCCGATCTTGCGAGCCAGGAGCTGAATCTTCATGTCGGCGAGCATGTTCGCCTTGCCGTAGCGATCGACGATCTTATTCCAATCGGCGGGCTGGCGGCCGGCCTGGCTGGTGAACTGCTGCTTCTGGACGTCAAACTCGGCCTGGACCTGCTTCGGCGTCACGGCGATTTTGCGCTTCTGGGCTTCCAGCAGAACGATAGTCTGGTTCACGGCCCGGTCTGTCACGGACTGGCCGCCTTCGCGCCACATTCGATCGAGGACGTCCTTCTCATAGATGGGGGTCTTATTGACCATGGCCACGACGCCTTTGGGCAGTTTGGCCGCCGCCGGCGCCTTGGCGGCAGGCTTCGCGGTTGATTTCGGGGCGGTTACGGGCGCAGCCAGGGCCGCTACTGCGCTGACGAGAAGCATGACAGCGGGTAGGCCACGAGTGATCTTCGATTTCAAGCGGACACTCCTTTCAGATTAGGGGAAACTGTGCGCACCTTCCGCGGGGAAGGTTGCGCCGATAACATACTCTTGCGCTTGCGGGGGAAGGCCAGGGGCCCATCAACCCGGCTTGGCAATCCACGATGATTCTATCCCAATCGACGCGCAAGGTCAATTGAGTGCGAGCCGTACCGGGCGGCCTATGGTTGATAAGGGAGCTGACGCTGAATCGAACAGGCCTTCTCCGCCTTCGGAAACCAGGTGGAGACTTCCTTCGCGATCCCCTTCTTGCGAGCCAGCGTCTCGTCCATCGCCTTCTTGATGTCGGCCTCGGTTGGCAGAATGTCCTTGCGCTCCACAACCTCCGCGACGGCGTAACCGCTGCCCAAGCGGAGGATCCGGCGCGATTCCGGACCTGGCTTGGCGGAGAACAGGAAGTCCTCCAGGGGCTTCTCAACTTGTTCGCGGGTCACAAAGCCGAGATCGCCTCCGTGGCTCCGCGTGCTGACGTCATCGGAGAACTCGAGGCTTACCGCGTCCCAGGTTTTGCCGGCATCGAGAGCGGCCCGCGCCGCATCGGCCCGTTCCTTCGCGGCGGCTTCCAGACGGCCTCCGAACTCCGCGCCGATGCCTACCAGGGCGATTCGGGCGCGTACCTTGTGCGCGGCTCGCGTCAGGTCCGCGCGGACCCTCGCCTCTTCGTCGGGGGTGAGCACCGTTTTGGCGGCCTCGTCATCCCCAATCCGAACGGCCAGCAGGCTATCCCTCTGCTGAGCTTCGATGTTCTTCAGGCCAAATCGGGCTACAAAATTCTGCCAGTCCAGGGGAGTATGCCCTGCCGCGGTCAGAAATGTCGTCTTGTACTCAAGCATGCGGGTTTGCAGGTCCTCGGGGGAGAGGGTGATCCCGCGCTTGGCGGCCTCATCGAGCAGAATCCGCGACTTGATCATGAAATCCAGCGTTACAGCGCCCGATTCACGCCAGAGATGACTGTCAATGGTTGATTTGAGGACTGGAACCCCGTTGACGGTGGCGACAGCGCCCGGCGGCATGGCGAGCACGGATCCGCAGCCCGCGCACGCGAATAACGTCACCAGGGCACACGAGAACGTTGTAACAGAAACTGGGAGTTTCAATCCAGGGCTCCTCTTGCACGGGAAATCCGCGCCGCTCAGCATATTCGGCCGTCAATCCATAAGGCGACCGATCACTCCGTTCGGTTCCAGGAAACTGAAATTCGAACGCCACTTGATTGTAGAATGAGGCGCCCCGGCGTTCCAAAAACCGCGGAAGCGCGCCCGTCGCCCGGAGAGGGCAGGGACGCGCTTCAATACAGCCGGCGCGGTGAGCTTACTCGGCCGCAGGCGGTTCCGGAGCGGGCGCTTCGGCTGAAGCCGGTTCCGCGCCGGCCTTTTCCGCGGCGGCAGCCTGCTTGGCAGCTTCCCGCGCGGCCCGCGATTGGCCGCCACGCCGGCGGGGCGGGCGCATGTAAAAGCGGGTGGGTGGCTCTTCGCCTTCCGCGGTTTCTGTGGCGGCTTCACCCTCCGGCGCGGTTTCGGCCGGAGTGTCCGCCCTGGGCGCTGCGGCAGGCGCTGTTTCCTCCGCCTTTTCGACGGTCTCCGGCACCGGGGAAGCCACTTCGACGGGAGCTTCCTCGACGGTGATATCGGTTTCAGGCTCGACGGACTGGCCCTCGGCCTGGGTCTCTTCACCCTGCAACGGAATCACCCGTGTCTTGTTGGGATCGGCCTTCGGCAGCGTAATGGTGACCACGCCGTGGCTGAAACTGGCTTCGGCGCGTTCCGCATCCACCGGCGCACCGAGTTCAACCGTGCGCTGATACGGACCGGCGCCCCATTCGCGGCGCAAGTAGTTCGGGCGCTCTCCACCCGCGGGTTTCTGGTGGGCGCGGATGGCGAGGCTCTGGCCGCGGACGGAGATGTCGATCTCCTCCGGAGCAAGGCCGGGCAGCGGCGCCGTAACGATAAAGGCTCCCTCGGAGTCCACGATATTAAGGGTCAGGTGCTGGGGCTGATCGCCGCCGGCCCCGCGCCCGCCTTGGGGGCGGCGTCCGCCGCCGCTGAAGTCCTCCAGGAGGTCTTCGATCTGCTGACGCAGTCCACTGATGTCGAAACCACGGTTCCGGTCCATAACCACCTTCTCCTTTGCTTCACCGCCCGACGGCGCGCAAACGGCGCGGACCTGCGGGACGGCTCCACAACACTTTACGCCATAACCCCGTCGTGGTTTCAAGCCCGCACGTCGCCCGTGCTTGTTTCTTCGCCGATTTGGGCCCCGGGAGCCCTCGTGCCCGGGATCCGGCCGATGGAAGCGTGCGCGAATACCCGACGCTTTCCTGGTCCGCACCCCCTCCCGAGGCGCCGCGTTTGACCCACGCGCGGCAGAATGGTAACATGGATGAGCGCGGACCGAGACGGTCGGCGCTTATCCGCGTATGGAGGTTGAATTTGGCGATTGACACAAGCGATTTCAAGAACGGCCTGAGTATCCATCTGGAAGGCAAAATCTATCAGATCGTGGAGTTTCAGCACGTGAAGCCCGGCAAAGGCCCGGCCTTTGTGCGCACCAAACTGCGCGAGGTCCGGATGGGCAGCGTGATCGAGAAGACGTTCCGCGCCGGAGAGAAGATGGAACAGGCCATCCTCGAACGAAAGTCAATGCAGTATCTCTATGGGACCGGCAGCGCCTATGTTTTCATGGATACCGAGGACTACGAGCAGACCGAGATCTCGGCCGCCACACTCGGATCACAGGTTAAGTACCTGAAGGAAAGCATGGAAGTCTCGGTCCTGACGCACAACGGCGATGTGCTAGGCGTTGAGCTTCCCGTTTCGGTGGAACTTGAGATCGCCGAGACCGATCCCGGCCTTCGGGGCGACACCGCCAGTGGCGGTGGCAAACCCGCCACGCTGGAGACAGGCGCGGTAGTCACTGTTCCTTTGTTCCTCAACGTCGGCGACAAGGTCAAGGTTGATACCCGCACGGACCAGTATCTTGGCCGCGTGACCGGCTGATTTCCGAACGCGCATACGAGGTGCGCAACGCCCGGCAGATCGCACCATGTCCGTCAAACGACCCGCCTCAACTGACCGCAGACCGCGGCGATCACGATCCGCGGCGGACATTGCCAACGACGTCCTCGCGCTGATTGCGCGGCTGGCGGCGCTGGTCTTCATCGCGTCCCTTGCCTACATGGCCTATGCCGCGTACGGTGGCCCTCTTTCTCAGTACCCCAACACATTCGACCCGGCGCTGTCGAAACAACTGACCCACAACGTCCAGGTTGCCTCCCAGGCGATGCTGATCTCGGGCGTTGTCGGTTCGCTCAGCCTGGTCGCCCTCCTTTGGGGCTGGGACTGGGGCTGGATTCTGTTCGCGATTGCCGGCGGCCTCCTGTACGCGGCGCTGCCATACTTCGCTGTCCCGTTTCTCTCCGAAGCATCCCGCAGCATGGTTCGGCAGAACCATCCGGGCGCCGATATTCTGGCTGCTTGGCGGACGACCGGGTTGGCGCTTCTCAGCGCAGGCGGCCTTCTTCTGGCGGGCTGGATAGGGGAGCGGTTACAGGATTCGCTGGCGGCGCCGAGGCGCGCTGGCAGCCGCCTGAAGGTTCCATTTTACAGCTCGTGCTGGCAAACGCATTACTGCAAGGACGAGATCAACAAACTGTGCATGCCGGGGCGCAACGGCTACCACAAGTCTTGCTGGCGCTATAAGAGCGGCTGTATCTGCGACGAGAGCATTGCGGACAAGGTTTTCGCCGAGGCGCGGCAGAAAATGGGAAAAGACGCGGCGAAGTGGCTGGGCGCCCCGGGCAAAGCCCCCGCTCCGACGTTAGCTGACCGGTTCAAATCGACCTATCACAAAGCTCCGTATCAGAAGGTCGCCTGCGCCGACTGTCCCATCTACAATTTCCATGAGGTCCAGAAGCACAAGATTCTGGCACCGCTCACCCTGGTTGGCGTTCCCGCGCTTATGCTGTACGAGGCGGATGCGCTGCACGCGTGGTATGCGAGGGCGATGGCGTCAATCGACAAAGTTACGCTGCGCCTGGCGTTCGACCCAGCGCATACGTCCATAGTTCGATCACAGATTCGCGGCGCGCTCGACATCCCCCTCATGGAATGGGTAACCTTTGGGCTTGCCGCGCTCGCGCTGATCACCCTGGCGGCCCGAATTCTTGAATACTGGTGTTTTGAGGCCAAACTGTAGTAGAGGAGTCGTTACTTGCGAATTGAGACGATTGATGAACTGGCGGACGTTCTCGCCCAGTCCGAGCTTGCGAGCCTGGAATTGGAGGCTGATTCCTGGAGCATTACCCTCGAACGCGGCGCCGTCGCCCCTCGACTCGCCGCACCGGAAGCCGGGCCCGCGCCGGTTGATCACAGCGCCCCGGTGGGCGCCTCGCATACGGCCGAAGCCGACGCGATTGTTGAAGCCGCGGTTGTCGGCGTGTTTCACGAGGCTGCGCCTCAGGTGACGCTGGGGCAGGCCGTACGTGCCGGCGATCTGCTGGGGACGATCGACGCACTCACGATTCGCAACGATGTTCGCGCCGATTCCGATGGCGAGGTGTTGGCGGTGCACGTCGAGGACGGCCAGCCGGTTGAATACGGGCAACCATTGTTTTCCCTGAGTTGCCACGGAGGACGGTAATGAACCACAGGTCCGCGCAACGCGGCGAAGGCATGCTGGGGCTTTTGATTGTCGCAGTGCTCATCGCTGTGGGGTTTTTCCTGTATTTCCGCCTTCAGAAGCCCGAGCCCGCGCCGATACGTCCCGGGGGTCCGACCACCTACCTGGGACAGAGCCTCGAAAAGGGTACAGAAGTAGACTGCCGCAACAATCTCAATCAGATTCGCGTGGCCATCACCATGGCCCGGACCCAATCCGGCGAGACCGAACCACCGCCGGCTACGCTGCCGTCGCTGCGCAGTCAGGGAATCGGCCCGCAAATGCTTAAGTGCCCCGTGACACAGCAGCCGTACCAATACAACGCCCAAACGGGCCAGGTCTGGTGCCCAACACCAGGTCACGAAAAGTTCTAGCTTGGAGCGGCTTGCGCCGCCGTTGCGGACATTGCACGTTTCGTCTTTCGCGCGAGGAACCATCATGCCGATCCTATTTCACAACGGGACCATACGTACACTTGGCCCGTCGGGACTCGTAAACGAGCTCTTGTGCGATGCGAGGGGTTATGTGCTGGCGGTTGGCGGCGCCGCACTGGACCACCCCTTTGCGGCAGACGCCCTCAGGGTAGACCTTGAAGGCCGCACGGCCCTTCCCGGGCCGGTAGACGCCCACGTTCACCTGTTGTGGAACGCTCAGAACGATCTCTGGCAGGCGGATCTCACCGGAAGCCGATCCGTTGACGAGGTATGCGAGCGACTGCGAATCCATGGCGCCGGCCGGCCGGACGGATGGCTGATGGGTCATGGCTTCGATCACGAGTTGTTCCCGACCCACGCGTTCCCGACGAAAGCGGACCTGGATTCCATCGCCCCGGACCGTCCGTGTCTTGTTTCCCGGGTCTGTTACCACGCCATTGTGGTGAACAGCAAAGCACTTGAGCTGGCGGGATTGGAATCCGCCTCGGGCCTCCTGACCGAAGAGCGCATGGACCCGGTCTACGACTGTGTTCCGCCTCCGACGCGGGGTCAGTGGCTTGAGATATGCGAGCGCGCAATGGAACTGGCCGTTCAGGGCGGCTTCACAGGCGCCCACGTTCTCGTCGACACCGCCGATGAGATCCGGGCGCTTCAGTCGCTCCATCGGCAGGGCCGGTTGAAGATCCGGGTTCGGATTCAGATTCCCTATCGCTTGCTGAATAATCTGGAAGGGCTCGGGCTCTCAACCGGCTTCGGCGACGATTGGCTCAGCATCGGCGGCGTCAAGATGTTTTCGGACGGCTCCATGGGCGCCCGCACCGCCGCGCTGACGGCAGGCTATTCGGACGATCCGGGCAATACGGGCGAACTCATCCACACCCCCGATGAACTGGAGCGCATGTGCCGCGCGGTGCAGCAGGCCGGCTGCCAGATGGTGATCCACGCCATCGGCGACCGAGCCATGGACGTCACAATCGATGCCATCACGAATGCGGCGGGCGAAACCACCAGGTCGCGCCGCCATCGGATCGAACACGCCAGCATTGTGCGGCCGGACCAGATCACCCGCCTCGCGAAAACCGGGATTGTGTGCTGCATACAGCCGCAGTTCATCGTTACGGATTTCTGGACGGTCCAACGCCTCGGCGAGGAGCGGAAGGGCTGGATTTACCCGTTCGCCTCCATGCTCAAGGCGGGCATTCGAATGTCGGGTGGCACCGATTGCCCGGTTGAGCGACTCAACGCCATGGAAGCCATCGGACGCGCGGTGACCCGGGACGCCCCTTGGCGCGGCGCCGACATCTCGCAGGGCTTCGTGCCGGACGAGTGCCTCTCGGTGGAGCAGGCCTGGGACCTCTATACAAAGGGAAGCGCGGTCAGTGGCTTCCAGGAGGATTGTACCGGCACTCTCGAGCCCGGAATGGCCTGCGACTTCATCGCTCTGGATGAGGACCCGTTCACGGGCGATCCGAGAAGGCTGGAGACGATGTCCCCGGCGCTCACGGTAGTTGGAGGCGTGGTTCAGTATCGGAAGGCTGAGTGAATCCCGTTAAGCGATTTTCCCTCCCGTCTCTGCTATGTGCCATTGCCGCAGCAACGGCGGCCGCGACTCCCGCAGCGCACCGCCCTTCCGTTCTCGCATCGATCCGTCTGCCTTTCACATCCAGCGCATCCCCGGCTGTGGCGGACGTCGACGGTGACAGCCGCCCGGAGATTGCAGTCACGAGTGACAACATCGGGGACATCACGCGGCAGCGGTACGACCCCCTCAATGTGAATGAAGTCGCCTTGATCGGATGGCGGAACGGCAAGGTCGACATGCTGCGGGGCTGGCCCCGGCATACGCGGGACGCGACGCTCGGGCTTGCGATGGCGGACCTGGACGGCGACGGTCGCGCCGAAATCCTCGCGGCATGCGGACAGGACATCGCCCCGGCCGCTATGCGGGCGACTGGGACCTGGCTGGTATCGCGTCTGTATGTGTGGAGCGGCGACGGCAGCGCGGTTGCCCCGTGGTACCCGGTCAACGAGGATACGTGGCAGGGCCTCGCGTACGGGCACGCTTACGCCGCGCCTCTGATCACCGATCTGAACGGGGATGGCCGGTTGGAGGTGCTGCACGCGTCACAGGGTGTGTGGGAGGGGGACGCATTTCAGAACGGATCTCTGCGCCTTTATTCCGCCTCAGGCGCGCTGCTCGCGCGAACCCAGACCGATTTTGCCGCGCTCCCCTGGTATGCGCTGAAGGGGTTTGCCATGGACTCTCCCGCTGTCATCGCGGATCTCAATGGGGACGGCAGGCACGAAGTGGTCGCCGCGACTTACGACGGCCATCTGTATGCCTGGACCGCAGTCGGGTCGCCAATCAGGGGGTGGTTTCCGGCCGACAGGGCTTCCACGGAACTCCCGAAGGGCACCCTGATACGCGGCGGCATCGCGGCCGCGGACATCAATGGCGACGGGCGCGACGAGGTCATCGCCGGCGGCTACGATGGAGCGCTCTACTGCTGGAGCGGCAGCGGCCGTCTCCTGTGGAGGACAGTGTGCGGCAAGGCGCCCCTCACGTCGGGAGTCGCCGTTGGGCGGTTGAGGCGTGGAACGGGCGAAGTGGACGCGGTGGCCGGTGATGCGGCGGGAGTGCTGACCGTCTGTAACCCGAATGGCGCCATCCGTTGGCGTTTCGCCGCAACTCCCGGGAGCGGCATCTTCGCGGAACCGGCAATCGGTGACGTCAATGGCGATGGGACGCAGGACGTCGTTGTGGGCGGAACGGACGGCTATGTGTACGCCCTGGACGGCGAGAGCGGGACGCTTCTGTGGCAGGTTCCCACCTGTGCGGCGCCGACCCAGGAAGGAATGCGCTTCGAAAGCATATTCGGCGCCCCGGCGTTGTGCGATCTGCGCGGCAACGGTCACCTGAACGTGGTGATCGCGACGGGCCAGCGCTACATCGCCGACGTTCCGTCGCATACGTGGAAAGGCTTCGGACATGTTATCATTCTCGACTGCGGGCCGGGTACATACAATGCGACGAAGATCGACTGGCCGCAGTATCGCGAGAACGCGGGCCGTACCGGCCACCTCGCACCACCCGGGGATCCCCGGTAGGCCCGCAAGTCTTTTACAGGAGACGTATCATGATTGCCAGATTTACGTTCGCGCTCTGTTTAGGATGCCTTGCCGGCGCCGGGTTTGCAAAAGGCGTGCCGGCGGTGCGCCTGCAGCGCATGTCGCACGGCCTCAATTTCGGAGCGTACCGGTACGCATCCGAGGACGCGGTTTCGGAGCCACTGGTCCGGGCATTGGCGAAGGCCGGATTCAAACACGTTCGTCTGACGGTCGATCCAAAACGGTTCTGGCTGCCCGATTCACCGGCGATCCTCGACCCGGATGGCCTCAAACGATTGGACGCCGTGCTCGGCCGCCTGTTGTCCAATCACTTTGCCGTTAGCGTGGACATCCACGACCCCGACAAGCGTGTGTGGAACGATCCCGAGTGGGGCACCCGCTTCGTAGCTTTCTGGGGCGCGCTGGCAAAGCACCTGTCGAAGTACGATCCAAACTATCTCTTCCTTGAAGTGTGCAACGAGCCGCTGTCGGACACGCCGGCGGTATGGGACGCGCTGCAGGGCCGCTGCCTGGCCGCCATGCGCAAATCGGCGCCGCGCCACACGCTCCTCGCGTCACCGAACATGCAGATTGCCCCCGGGAACTGGAATGTGCTGGAGGTGATGAAGACGTTCAAGCCCGTCGGCGACACAAACGTCGTGTACACCTTCCACTACTACAACCCGTTCCTGTTCACGCACCAGGGCGCCACATGGTCGTGGGATGGCGTCAAGGGCCTGAGCGGTGTTCCATACCCGTCCTCTCCTGAGGCGGTGGCGGCTGTCGCGGAGAAGTACCCGGAACCGCAGAAGGGCTACATCCTGCAATACGGCAAAGAGCGTTGGGACGCGGCGAAGATCGCGGTGGACATGAAGCCGTACATCGAGTGGGGCAAGAAGTACAACGTGCCACTCACGTGCGGCGAATTCGGCGCATACAAGAACGGCCCCACCGTTGACCGGCTGACGTGGCTGCACGACGTGCGCGTGGCGTTGGAAGCCTATAAGGTGCCGTGGACGATCTGGGATGATGGAGGCGGTTTCGGCGTGACCAACGGCAAGGACGATCAACTGGACAAAGAAGCCCTCAAAGCGCTGGGTTTGAAGGGGTAGGAGAGCCCTGGGAGCGCTGCCATAGCTTTCGTGTAATCGTGTACAGCACATAGACCAGGCCGCCTGCGACGACGAGGCATATGTCATCAAATACAGCCAATGGACTTCCAGCATATCCCCACTTTGTCCGTGCAAACAACCTGGCAGTATCGGACAGGGGGGTACCAAACGCTGCGGCCACAGCCCAGGTCAGATTATCCTCGGAAGGCAGCGATATGGTGACGCCCCGTCTCCGCCTTCGGCGCAGGGTAAGCTTCCATGCCAGCAACGCGCAGACAAATGGAGGCATCGTTAGAAGACAAGGCCTGATCCATTCCGACGGATAGTTTCCACTCCACTGTGCGAGTCCCATGAGCAGGAACAGGTTCGGAACGCCAAACGCTAGAAACAGTGCGACTGGACTGACCCGCCAGAACGATGGCGTTGCTGAATCTTTTCGACGCATGAAATCTCCTTGAGTTAACGTTCGTACGGCTCCACCACGGTGAGGCCTTCCACTGCGGCGAAGTGCTTGGTGTTGAAAGTCGCAAGCGTGGCGCCGGCTTCGATCGCGGTCTGGGCGATAAGAACATCAACGATGCCGAGACCAGATTTGAGTCGGAGCGCAGAGTAGCGCGCGAGCATCTCGTCGCAACCACTCGCCGTTGCCCATCTGATCTCTGTATCCTTGAGGAGCGCTGAGACCCCTCGCGCGGCCGCCGCATCTCGGCAACCCGTGTACAACTCAAGCGCCGTATAGCCGGTGACGATCGGGTCTGTGTCCTGCGCAGACAACCAGTGAAGCGCCGGAGCATACTCGCGGAGGACATCGACGAGTACGTCTGTATCGACGACGAGCCTCATTCGTTGATCCGTTCGTTCGAGCGTCGGCGGAGCTCTCGTGCGAACTCCACCGCGTCTCCAATGTCGGAGCGGTCGTTCCAAGCTCCAATCGCCCCGCTTGTTCGCCAGGACGCGACGACCTCGGCTCCAGTTCGATGCTTAGGTACGCTCGCCTGAAGGGACTCAAGCCCTTCGTTAATCGCTTTGACAGCTACCGCCTCTTGTGCCTCATGGCGATCCTCAGAGATCGCTCTCAGGCGGCGTTGCAATTCCTCCGGCAACTCAAGCACGAGTGTCATGCGGGCAACCTCCAAAACTAACTCAGCGGAAGCGGAATGATCCGCTCCCGCTGATATTGTACCAGACAACCGCCTGAGATTACACGTCGAGGTCCTTGGCGTAGCGCGCATTGGCCTCGATGAACTCGCGCCGGGGCTCGACCTTGTCGCCCATCAGCATCGTGAACGTCTCATCCGCGTCCATGGCGTCTTCCATCTGCACCTGCAGGATGGTGCGCCCTTCGGGCATCATCGTAGTTTCCGCCAGTTCCTCGGCGTTCATTTCGCCAAGGCCCTTGAACCGCCCGATCTCATGTTTCTTGCCCTTCAGCTCCTTGCGGATGTCCTTGAGCGCCTTGTCGTCGTAGAGGTATAGGGTTTCCTTTCCCACACGAACGCGGTAAAGCGGCGGCTGGGCGATGTAAACGTGCCCTTCTTCGATGAGCGGGCGCATGTAGCGGAAGAGGAACGTGAGCAGCAGCGTGCGGATATGCGCGCCGTCCACGTCGGCGTCGGTCATGATAATCAGTCGGTCATAACGCAGTTTGCTCATATCGAACTGGACGCCGGAGTCCTTACCGTTACCGTTTCCATTCGTCGCCTTGGATTCGGTGTCCTCAGTCTCCTCCGCGTCGTCCTCAACGCTGCCTGTGTGGATGCCGGTCCCGAGAGCCGTAATCAGTGAACGGATCTCCAGATTCTCCAGCGCGCGGTGGGCCTGCACCTTCTCAACGTTGATAACCTTGCCCCGGAGCGGCAGAATCGCCTGGAACCGGCGGTCGCGCCCCATCTTGGCGGAACCGCCCGCCGAATCGCCTTCCACCAGGTACAGTTCACATTTGCTGGGGTCGCGTTCGCTGCAATCGGCCAGTTTGCCCGGCAGCGCGGCGCTCTCCAGCGCGCTCTGGCGCTTCACAAGTTCGGCGGCCTTGCGCGCTGCCTCCCGGGCGCGCTGCGCCGTGGTCGCCTTCTCCATGATCTTGCGGCCGATCGCGGGGTTCTCTTCGAGGTATTCCGACAGTCCTTCGCCGACCAGCGAGTTCACGATGCCCTCGATCTCGTTGTTCGCGAGCTTTACCTTGGTCTGGCTTTCAAACTGCGGGTCCACAAGGTGAACGCTGATGATGGCGGTGAGGCCCTCGCGGACATCGTCGCCAGCGAAATTGGAGTCCTTCTCCTTCAGGGCGCCCGATTTGCGGGCGTAGCTGTTGAACACGCGCGTAAGGGCCGTCTTCAGGCCGGATACGTGGGTTCCGCCAAACAGGGTGTGGATGTTGTTCGCGTAGGAACGGAGGTTCTCCTGATACCCATCGTTGTACTGAAGTGCGACCTCCACCTCCACATCGCGGCCGAACGGGTCCTGCGTCTTGCGCTGGAGCACGATGGGGGGATGGATGGCGTCCTTGTTTTTGTTCAGTGCTTCTACGAACGCGGCCATTCCGCCTTCGTGGTAGAAAACCTCTTTGCCCTTCGGTTCCACGGGCTCGTCCGAGGCTGGCTCATCTTCGTCCACCGGCTGTGTTCGCAGGTCTTCCAGCGTAATGCGGATGCCGCTGTTGAGGTAGGAAAGATCACGCAGGCGATCCCGGATAAGGTCGTCGTGCCACTCCACCGTAGAGAAAATCTCCGGGTCGGGCATGAAACGCACCGTCGTGCCGGTCCTGTCCGAGTGTCCGACCTCCATCAGTTCGGTCGTTTTGGGGCCCCGCGAGAACTCCATGCGGAACTTCTTGCCTAGCTGCTCCACCTCAACAATCGTCCACTCGGATACCGCGTTCACGCACGACACACCGACGCCGTGGAGGCCGCCGCTGAATTTGTAGGCGCTGGCTTTTCCGTCTTCCTTGAACTTGCCGCCGGCGTGAAGCTGCGTAAGAGCAAGTTCCAATCCGGAAACACCCTCGGCCTTGTTGATGCCCGTGGGGATGCCGCGCCCGTCGTCCGCAACGCTGAGGGATCCGTCTTCGTGGATCACAACGTCGATGTTCTTGGCGTACCCCGCCAATGCCTCATCGATGGAGTTGTCCACCACTTCTATGAAGAGGTGGTGCAGACCGCGAAGGTCTGTGCTGCCTATATACATGGCCGGGCGACGTCGTACCGCTTCCAGCCCCTTCAATACCTGAATCTGATCGGCGTCGTACTGTTCGCCCTCCAGTTGCTGGCGGTTCATATCCTTCGGTGTAGCCAAATTTCCCTCGTTTTCAAAAGCCCGTAATTGCTCAATAATGCCCTGAATTCACTACTTTCAGTATAGTCCGTGGGGGGGTACGGACTCAAGCGCAGGCGGGGCGTAAATGAGCGTGCGGGACACCGGATTTGGGCGCCTCCGCCGCCCCTGGCGCGAGGCGCTAGAATGAATGAAACGCCACCCGATCATCGGAGGGACAATCCGGTCTCCGGTGAGCCATCATCGCAGCAAAGGATAAGCAGCATGTCAGATAACACACTTTCGCCGAGGCCGGCCGTAAACCGCCTGGTCCCATATTCGCCCGGCAAGCCGATTGAAGAGACAAAGCGAGAATTCGGCCTTACCGATGTCATCAAGCTCGGATCCAATGAGAACGCCCTCGGGCCATCGCCAAAGGCGGTCGAGGCGATGAAATCCGCGCTTGGCGAGCTCAATCTGTATCCGGATGGCGCGGCGTTCACGCTGAAAAACGCTCTCAGCGAACGCTTCGGCCTCCCCGCCGGGTGCATCACCATCGGCAACGGTTCGGACGAACTGATCCACTACCTGGGGATTGCGTACCTTCGCGAAGGTGACAACATCGTCCAGGGCGATCCGTCGTTTGTGCGCTATGAGTCGGCTGCGGTCCTGAACGATACCGAATGCGTCAAAGTGCCGCTGAAGAATCTGACCTACGACCTGGAGACGATGGCGGACGCGGTCAACGAGCGAACACGGATGGTTTTCGTCTGCAACCCGAACAACCCGACCGGAACGATCAATACGAAGGCTGAGGTCGAGCGCTTGATGGACCGCGTGCCCGATTCGGCGCTCATTGTTCTGGACGAGGCTTACTGCGAGTACGTCGGCTCACCCCAATACCCGGATTCCATTCAGTACGTCAAGGACGGCCGCAATGTCATCGTGCTGCGCACTTTCAGCAAGATATACGGTATCGCCGGCCTCCGCGTGGGGTATGGCCTCGCGCGGCCCGATATTATCAGGGCCGTGGAGCAGGTTCGAGAGCCGTTCAACGTGAACAGCCTGGCCCAAGTCGGCGCGACCGCCGCGCTGTCGGACACGGAGCATCTTCAGCGAAGCGCCTCGAACAACACCGAAGGCAAGAAGGCTTTCTACGCGGCATTTGAAGCCATGGGGCTGCCGTACGCTCCCAGTGAAGCCAATTTCGTGTTCGTAGATGTGAAGCGGGACTGCCGGCCGGTATATATGGCCCTTCTCCGAAAAGGCGTCATCGTGCGGACCGGCGACATCTTCGGACTGCCAACTTATCTGCGCGTGACGATCGGCACTCCCGAAGAGAACCAACGCTTCCTGAGCGAACTCAAAGCGATCCTCGCAGCATAGTCGATCCTCCGGCCCGGGCAGCGCTTGATCTGCCCGGGCCGTGCTGTCTGCCCCTCCCCCGGTATGCCTCGTCCGCGCTATCCGATTCGGCAAGACACCACTACGCTTAAGATTTCCCCAAAATACTGTACTTCGCCGTCTCCTGACCGCTACCGTGACAGCGAAGCCGAATGCCTGTCACTTGGCGCGAATTTGCCCGCTACGCCACACCATCGCCCGGCTTCGAGCATCGCCGCCGTTTGAAGCACATCGGCGACCCCGAATATTCACGCGTCCGGTCTAATGTTTGAATGCCACCAAGCCAAAGACATGAGTAGAAGATTCATCGCGATAATTACACTGTATCTGGCATTGGCCGCCGCTGTGACAGCAAAACCAATACAACGTAACGTGACCGGCTATTTCTGGCTGCCGGAAGGGGATTCCTCGCCCTACTGGACGCTCGCGGACCACGCGGACTGTTTCACAGCCCTCGCTCCCACGTGGCTGTCCTTCGACGCCTCCGGAAAGTTTACGGACAACTCGGATAAGAGACTCATCCGCTTCGCCCACGCTCACGGCATCAAGGTGACCCCGCTTGTGGCGAACAGCCCGTTCCGCGCCGAGGTTGCCCGTCCGATCTTTGCGAATGAGGAAGCCGTCCGGGCAAACGTAGCCCTTTTGCTGAAGACGATTCAGGCGTCCGGCGCCGACGGCGTCAACGTTGACATCGAGGGCGTTGCGCCGGCGAATCGGCCGCTGTACAACGCGTTCATCGAGGCGCTATGCAAGGCGTTCCACGACGGGAAGCTCATTGTGACCCTGGACCTGCCCGCGAAAACGGCTGACACGCCCGCCGCGGAATGGGCCGGTTTCGGCGATTACGCCTTCCTCGCAAAGCACGCCGATCAACTTCAGTTGATGTGCTATGACGAGCATTGGAGCGGCGGAAAGGCAGGGCCGATCGCATCGATCCCGTGGGTCCGAAAAGTGATGGAATATGCCACAGCGGTGATTCCCAAGGAAAAGGTCGTGATGGGGGTGCCAAATTATGGCTATGATTGGCCGGCAACGGGCAAGACGACCGAAGTCACTGCTGCAAGGGCATATGAATTGCTTGAAACCTACCACCTGACGCCTGAGTGGGATGCGGACGCTCAGACCTGCTGGTTCGAGTATACGGACGCGGCAGGCGTTCGGCACACGGTGTATTTCGAGCACGAACGCACGAGGCAGGCGCGGCTTGCACTGGCAAAGGAATTTGGTATTGCCGGCGTTTCCATCTGGCGCCTCGGCGAGGAATCGTCCGGGTACTGGGCGCCCCTGAAGCGCTTCAAAGACGGTCGTTGACAAATGTTCATTTCCATGAGATTCTAGAGACACCCGCGGCATTGGTTCGTGGAGGGGTGCGGCTTGGCCGCCGCTGCCTTCCCATCCCGTAATCATTTTGCTTTATTGTCCGGCGAGATACGTGTCGCAATTCTGAGCGGGGTTTACCCCGTGGTTTCGCAGCGAGGAGCCGTCAATGGCCATGCGCTTTCAAACATTGCCGAGATCCAGCCAGAACGTCATCGTTCTGACGGTCGTCGCCGCGACGGCGGCGGCGTTCATCTCGCTGAGATATCTGGATCTGGTACGTATGGACCCGGTGGACCTATTCGCCGCCTGCGCCATATGCTCCGCCCTGGAGCTGGTTCAAATAGAGCTTACGGCGGACAAGAGCCGCATGAGCCTGAGTTTTGCCGGCCTCCTCGGTGTAATCATGCTTTTCGGCCCTGCTGCCGGCGCGTTCGTCGGAGTCATAGAGGGCGCCAGCGGAAACTTCATCCGCCACGACCCCGTCACAAAGCGCCGGCGTTTCACGTGGCCGGACATGACAAAGCTTACCTTCAACACCTTCAACCACTCTCTGAGCGCCTGCGCTGCCGGGTTGGCGTTCATCTGGACCGGTGGAACGCCCGGCACGATCAGCCAGGATTCGATCATGCCTGCGTTGGTGGCGACCACGGTGTATTTCCTCATCAACACTTGGGGCACTGCGGCCGTGGTCGCGACGACGAAAGGGCTGAACATTCCACAGGTGTGGCACGAAAACTTCCTGTGGACGGCGCCACAGTCGCTCATGTCGGCCTCGTCAGTGGTCGTTGGGCTCTGGGTGTACTGCCAGTGGAAGCTCATCTGGATCGTTGCGCTGGTGCTTCCGCCGATCTATGTGGTGTACTACTCGTACCGCCTCTACATGGACAAGATCCGTAAGGACCTCGAGCACATCAGCGCACTGGCCAACCTGAACAACTCCGTGATCGCCTCTCTCGCCACCGCCATCGACGCGAAGGACCACTACACGAATAAGCACCTCTCCCGCGTTCAGACGTATGCCCTGGCCATATCAGAATACCTTGGCCTTTCGCACGACGAGCACGAGGCCGTCCGATGCGCCGCGCTGGTGCACGATATCGGCAAACTGGGAGTCCCCGAGCATATCCTCACCAAGCCGGGCAAGCTGACCCCCGAGGAATACGAGCGGATGAAGACGCACGTGGAAATCGGCGCCGCTATCCTCGGGCCGGTTCAGTTTCCGTGGCCCGTCGTACCCGTCGTTTTGGGGCACCACGAGCGCTACGACGGTCTCGGATATCCGCAGGGCCTGAAGGGGGAGGAAATCCCCATCGGCGCCCGTGTGATTGCGCTGGCTGATGTCTTTGATGCGCTGACCTCCGACCGGCCCTACCGGAAGGCGATGACGCACAAAGAGGCTTTGGATTACCTGAGCAAACAGTCCGGTTCCCACTTCGACCCGAAGTGTGTGGAGGGGTTGCTCAAGGTGATGGACGAATGCGAAGCGCGTTTGGCCGCACTGTCGGATGGTGAGCCCGAAGGGCTGGGCGACATCGTCCACACACGGAAGATCAGCGACGACGTTATGGAGAAGATCGCCAAAGCGAACTCCGAGTTCTACACGTTCTACGATCTCAGCCACGCCGTCCGCGGTCCGCTGACGCTGGACCATTCACTCAATACGATCATCGAGAAGATCCAGATGCTCGTGCCCTTCGACACCTGCGCCATCTTTCTCGATACGGATACGGACCAGCTTCAGGTCGCCGCCGTCTCGGGACGGTATGCGGAACTTCTATACGGTATGAAGGTGACCGTTGGGGAAGGCCTCAGCGGACGCGTCTACAAGGACCTCCAACGAATTGTCAACGGTCCCGCGACGAATGACGTGGGCCGCAAGATTCCCCACACCGAAACGCTTGAACTCAACGCGTCTCTGGTCGTTCCGCTGCGCGCTAACGGGAAGGCCCTGGGTACGATCAGCGTGTACCATTCCAGCTACAACATCTACACCGACGACCACGCCCGCTTGATGGAACTGATCGCGGAGCACGCGGCCAACAACATCTACAGTGCGCGGCGCCTCGAACAGACTGAGGAGATGGTTCTTTCAGATCCGTTGACGGGGCTTGCGAACGCCCTCAGCCTGAACAATGCCCTCACGCGGCGCCTCGAAGAGTCCCGCAAGACCCACGAAGCCTTTGCGGTGGTCCTCATCGATCTGGACAATTTCAGCCTGGTCAACGAATCAGTCGGTTATCCCGCCGGCGATGAGCTTCTGAAAGTGGCCGCCAATGCGATGCAGGGAGGCGTTCGGTCGAAGGACCTTCTATCCCGATATGCGGGCGACGAGTTCATTCTGGTGGTTCCGAACGCGGATTTCGACCTGGTATCCCAAGTGTGCCGGCGCCTCACCGAGTCGGTGGGAAGGATCAAGTTCGCCGATCGGCAGCACCTCGGCGCCAGCGCGGGCTTCGCGCTCTATCCGGACGACGGCCTCAACGCCAGAGACCTGATCGAGAAAGCCGAAAACCGTATGTTCGCGGAAAAGAACAGCCGCAAGCAGACAGGCTGAACTAGGGCGTATGGAAATGGGGAAACGAGGGAATGAACCTGTTCATTTCCTCGTTTCCCCATTTCAGATTGTCTCAGCCTTTGGCCTGGTTGGCGACTGCTTCGGCGGCGCGCTTGGCGGCTTCCGGATCGCCGAGATAGTAGCTCTTGATCGGCTTCAGGTCGGAATCCAGTTCGTAGACCAGCGGGATGCCGGTGGGGATGTTCAGCGCGACGATGTCCTCTTCGGAGATGTTGTCGAGATGTTTGACCAGGGCGCGCAGGCTGTTGCCGTGGGCGGCGATGAGGACCTGCTTGCCGGCCTTCACATCCTTCGCGACAACGTTTTCCCAGTAGGGGATGACGCGGGCGACCGTCTCCTTGAGGCTTTCGGTGAGCGGCAATTCCGCCTTGGTCAATCCGGCGTATCGGCGGTCTTTGCCCGGATAGCGCTCGTCATCCGGCGTCAGCGGCGGCGGCGGGATGCTGTAGGAACGACGCCAGATTTTCACCTGGTCCTCGCCGTGCTGCCGGGCGGTCTCGGCCTTGTTCAGCCCCTGCAACTGACCGTAATGGCGCTCATTGAGGCGCCAATCCCGGACGACGGGCACCCACATCTGGTCCAGTTCGTCCATCACGATCTGCATCGTGCGAATGGCCCGCTTGAGCACGGACGTATAGACCACGTCGAACTCGTAGGCGCCTTCCCTCAGGAGGACGCCGCCGGCCGCGGCCTCCGCCCGACCCTGCTCGCTGAGATCAACGTCATACCAGCCTGTGAAACGATTGTCCAGATTCCACTGACTCTGTCCGTGGCGGAGCAACACGATCTTATACAACTCTGTGTTCCTTTCGTACGAAAAACGCGTGGCCCATGGCCCAAATCACGGTAGCAATGCCGGGCGGACAGCGGCAAACGTCCTCCGTTGGCGGGAAACTTGACGGAGTTTGCCCGGGTCCGCCCATTCTGAACAAAACCGGGTGCGATACGGCGTTCGGTCGCAGATCGACCCGGCCATGTTCAGGCAGGGAGGTGTGGTGCGATGTATAATCTGGTGATTCACAACGCGAAGATTCTGGACGGGTCCGGCGCGCCGGCGTACCGCGGCGGGATCGCCGTGAAGGGTGACCGGATCGTCGAAGTCGGCGAAATCACCGGGCCCGGCCGCAGTCATATCGACGCAGAGGGCCTTTGCCTCGCGCCGGGCTTCATCGATATGCACAGCCACACGGATCACAACCTCCTGGTGAACCCCACCGCCGAAAGCAAGACGACGCAGGGTGTCACCACCGAGGTGTGCGGGAACTGCGGCTCGGCTTCCGCCCCATTGCTCGATCCGAAGGACCGCGAGAGCATCCTCCAGTTTCTCTCCGAAAACGGCAGCGAAGCGGACTGGACCTCAATGGAGGAGTATTTCGCCACCCTCGAAAACAGCGGAATCGCGCCCAACTTCATGACTTTCGTGGGACATGGCAGCCTCAGGGCGGGCGTGGTGGGCTACGATGACAGGCCGGCGACGGAAGGCGAGATGGCGCGCATGCGAAGCCTCGTCGCCGAGAGCTTGGCGGCGGGCGCGGTTGGTCTTTCCAGCGGACTCATCTACGCTCCGGGCTGTTACGGCGGGACCGCCGAAGTGACCGAACTCTGCCGTCCGGTAGGTGAAGCCGGGGGGGTGTACAGCACCCACATGCGCAGCGAAGGGGACCATCTTCTGGAGGCGGTTACGGAGTCCATCGCGATCGCCGAGGAGAGCGGGGCGCGGCTTCAGATCTCACATCACAAATCCTGCGGCCCGGCAAACTGGGGCAAGGTTCACGGCTCCCTGGCGCTCATTGATTCGGCGCGCGCCCGTGGTCTGGATGTGGCTGCCGATCAATACCCATACGTCGCCACGTCCACCGGCCTTAGCGTGAACGTTCCCCAGTGGGCGCACGACGGTGGTGACGACCGCCTGATAGATCGCCTCCAGGATCCGGCCCTGTCGGAGCGTCTGAAGGCCGAAACGACCTGCGCCGTGGAAGACGGATACGCCGATCCTGTTCAGGGTTGGAAGGACATCGTTGTGGCGTCGGTCAAGTCTGCGGCGAACAAATGGACGCAGGGGCTTTCGGTCTTCGAGATCGCGCAGCGATGGGGTGTTGAACCGTACCCGGCGCTTGTCCGCCTTCTCGTCGAGGAACGGTGCCACGTGGGTATGGTACACTTCACGATCTCTGAAGACGATGTTGAAACGGTGATGAGGGCGCCGTATGTGATGGTGGGCTCAGACGCCACCGCCCGGGCACTCACCGGTCCGCTGGCGCTCGGCAAGCCCCATCCCAGGACGTTTGGCACGATGCCCCGCGTGCTGGCGCGATACGTGCGTGAGAAGGGGGTTCTCACACTGGAAGAGGCGGTGCGCAAGATGACCAGCCTCCCCGCGGGGCGTCTCGGCCTCGCGGACAGGGGACGCATCGCCCCGGGCTATGCCGCCGACATCGTGTTGTTCGATGCCGGTACCGTGGCCGATGCCGCGACGTTCGCGGATCCCTTCGCCCTGGCTCTTGGAATCCCGCACGTATTCGTGAACGGTGTGGACGTTGTTCACGATGGGCGCGTGACCGGCAACCTGCCCGGCCGCTGCCTGCGCTTCGGCCGGCCTCAGTAACCGGCCTGTTTGTCCACCACGTTTCTCAGGGGTTCGCCGGCCAGGTAGCGCCGAAGGTTGTCCTGAAACAGGTCCAGTGTGCGCGCCAGACTGTTGGGGCTCGCTCCGCCGCTGTGCGGAGCAACGATGACCTGCGGCAGATTCCATAGCGGGCTGTCGGACGGCAGCGGCTCTTCGACGAACACATCCAGCCCCGCGCCCGCGATTCGGTTTTCCCTGAGAGCCTCAATCATCGCGCACTCATCGATCAGGGCTCCGCGTGCGATGTTGATCAGCCTCGTTGTGGGCTTCATCATCGCCAGTTCCGCGGCGCCGATAATATGGCGCGTTTCGGAGGTGAGAGGCGCGCACAGGACAACCCAGTCGGCCTCGCCCAATGCGCCGTGCAATTCGCCGGCCGGGAGAACGGTGTCCACATTGGGCGTCACGATATCGTTTCGCCGTCGGGTTCCGATCACCCTCATTCCCATTGCCTTGCAGAGGGCTGCGACCCGGGCGCCGATTCCGCCAACGCCAACGATCAGGACTGTCGAGCCGTTAAGCTCGCCGCCGCGCAGCCCGGACCACTTGGCGCGATCCTGCTGGCGGATCATCTCCGGAATACGCCGGGACAGCGCGAGCATCATCGCCAAAACGTGCTCGGCAATCGGGATGGAGTAGACGCCGGCCCCGTTGGTGAGAACGATGGGACGCTTCAGCAACGCGGGGTAAAGGGCGTGGTCAACGCCGGCGCTGGCCAGGTGAACCCATTTCAGGCTGACCGCCGCGTCAAGCACATCGGGCGTGAAGAAATGGCCGGAGAGCGGGAAAAACACTTCGGCATCCCTTACCTCGCGCACCAGATCGCCGCCCGGAGCCACGAAAACGACCTCGTGACCGGCGGCGCTCGCTCGCAGTGAGGACTCGAACGGGCCGACCAGACTCTCATCCCCGGCGTACCAGGTTGCCGTACTCAAGACGATTCGCATAGCACCGTCACAATAGACAGCCGGGTACACGGTCGTCCACATCGGGCCGGCCCGCAAATGCACTTGTGAGCGCGTTTGGAGCGGCGCATAGAATGCGTAATGACACCCATATACGCATCGGCCCGGTCCCGGGCCATTTCAGTCCGTTGGCCGGCCTACCTTCTCAAGCTGCTCCTGGCCAGTTGGGGGATCGCACTGGCCGCCCATTTCCGCGTAGTCCTTCCCTGGAGCCCCGTTCCGATCACCGGTCAGACACTCGCAGTGGCGATCGTCGGCCTCTCGTTCGGGCCCGCGATGGCCTTCCAGGCCGTGTGCGCCTACCTTCTGCAGGGCGCCGCCAGCCTCCCGGTGTTCGCCGGATCGAGCGCGGGGATCGCTGCGTTGACCGGCGCCACGGCCGGATACCTTGCGGCGATGCCGTTTGCCGCGTCAGCCGCGTCCGCACTCAGCCGCAGGGGGGCGAAATCGTACCCGATAGCCGTCCTGGCGGCGTGGCTGAGTTCCGCCATCGTGCTTCTCGCGGGAACGCTGTGGCTTTCGCATTTCGTTCACGGATTCCGCGCCGCTCTCTGGGCGGGCCTCTATCCGTTCCTCCCCGGGGAGGCGATCAAAGGTGTCGTAGCCGCGGGGTCGGTCGCCGGAATCCGGCGCCTGCGCCGCAGGTAGATCGGCTTCGCCCCAGCGGCGCGGGGCGTGACAACGCCTTGTCCCGCCGCGTTTGAAATGGTAGACTTAATGGGTGCGTCGACCGGACGCCCACAACTGCTGCGAACGGTTCCCCCCCGCACCTACCGCGATACCCGAGGAAACTTCCCACGCGCACACCGCGTATAGGCCTCAAAGGCGAAATATGGCTTTGCTCGACACGATTGGAGGTCCGGATGACCTCAAGAAACTGACCCGCGACGAAGTGGTAGCCCTTGCCGCGGAGATTCGCGAGAGGCTGATCTCCATCATCAGCGTAAACGGTGGTCATCTAGCTCCCAATCTCGGGACGGTGGAGCTCACTCTGGCGCTCCATCGCGCCTTCAACAGCCCGACAGACAAGTTTGTCTGGGACGTCGGCCATCAGGCGTACGTTCACAAACTGGTCACCGGCCGCGTTGGGGCGTTCCCGACATTGCGCCAGTACGGAGGGTTGAGCGGCTACTGCAAACGCACCGAGAGCCCGCACGATTTCTTCGGCGCCGGACACGGAAGCACGTCCATCAGCGCCGCGCTGGGCTTTGCCATCGGGCGCGACCTTTCAGGCGGGCAAAACAATGTCGTTGCGGTAATTGGGGACGGGGCGATGACCGGCGGGATGGCGTTTGAGGCCCTTAACCACGCCGGGCACCTCCACACCAATTTGCTGGTTGTCCTGAACGACAACGAGATGTCGATTTCGCCGAACGTCGGCGCGCTGCATGCCACCTTCACACGTATCCGGACCAATCCGGCATACATCAAGGCTAAAGGGCGCATCGAATCAATCGCGCGAAAACTGCCGATGGGCGGGCAGATGGTCGAGTTCGCGGACAAAGCCCGCGACGCGGTCACCACGGTCGGCACTCCGGGCACCTTTTTCGAAAGCCTGGGCTTCACGTACCTTGGCCCCATCGACGGCCACAATATCCCGCTTCTGGAGGAGACACTGGCCCTCGCGAAGAGCCTGACCGGCCCGGTGCTTCTGCATGTTCTCACGCAGAAGGGAAAGGGCTATCAACCGGCAGAGGAGAACGCCGTCCATTTCCACGGAGTTGCGCCGTTCGAGATCGAGACGGGGGCAGCCAAGAAGCGCGCCAACGTTCCCACCTATTCCGAAGTGTTCGTAGGCGCCATGCGCGAACTGGCCCGCCGGGACGACAAGATCGTTGCCGTGACCGCAGCGATGCTGGAAGGCACGGGGCTCGTCAAGTTTCAGAGCGAGTTCCCGGACCGGTGTTTCGACGTGGGCATGGCCGAGCAGCACGCAGCAACGTTCGGCGCCGGGATGGCCGCCGAAGGAATGAAGCCGGTCGTCGCCATCTACAGCACGTTCCTCCAGCGCGCGTATGACTCGATCATCCACGACGCGTGTATTCAGAACCTCCCGATCACATATGCACTGGACCGCGCGGGCATTGTCGGAGAGGACGGGCCGACGCATCAGGGCGTGTTCGACATGGCTTACATGCGATGCGTGCCAAATCTCGTCGTGATGGCGCCGTCAGATGAAGAGGAATTGCGGCGCATGCTCAAGACGGCGGTGGATCACCCTGGCCCCACCTCGCTGCGCTTCCCGCGAACGAACGCCGAGGGCGTGGAGGTGAGCGCCGATATTCAGGCACTGCCCATCGGCGAGGGGGTTGTCCGGAGGACGGGGTCCGACGTCGCGCTGGTGGCGATCGGCTCGATGGTCTATCCCGCGCTTGCCGCCGCCGACCTGCTCTCGAAGGACGGCATTTCGGCATCGGTCGTAGATGCCCGCTTTGTGAAGCCGCTCGATGTCGACCTCATCTCGCGGATCGCTCTCGACCACCCGCACGTCATAACGATCGAGGAAGGCTGCCTCCAGGGCGGCTTCGGGTCCGCTGTGCTCGAGATGCTGGAAACGCGCCAGATTCGCAATGCCAGCGTGACGCGGCTGGGGCTGCCGGATCGCTTCATCGAACACGGTCCGCGCCAGATTCTGATGGGGAAATATGGTCTGGACGCGGAGGGGATAGCGGCGACCGTATCGCGCATTCTCGGCCCGGTGGTGTCGGGACTGAGCCCCGTTCTCTAGGGAAATCGTATCCTTGCCCCTCTACGAATATCGCTGCGCCGACTGCCGCAAGCGCTTCACCGTGCTGGTGGGTGTGGTGGCGGCCGACGACCCGGTTTCCTGCACGCGATGCGGGAGCCCCCGGGCCTCGAGGCTGGTGTCCCGTTTCTCCCGCCTTCGGTCCGAGGACGAGGTCCTGGACACTCTGGCGGACTCCTTCGATGCCGGATCCGTGAACGAGGACGATCCCGCGTCGGTGGCCCGCTTTATGAAGAAGATGGGCGGCGAGATGGGGGAGGACTTCGGGGACGACTTCGAGGAAGCCATGGCCGATGAAATGGCCGGCGAAGGTGGCGGGGAAGCCGAATAAACAAAGCCCGGGCGCTGACTGCGCCCGGGCTTAGCGTTGCGAGTTCAGGATTACAGAGTTGGGAACTCGCCGATCCGCAGGTTTGTGCTGCCGTAAGGGATCAGCAACACGTCCTCCAGCGGCTCTTCCGAGGTTACCGGGCTTTGCGGGAGCGGACCCGCGGAGTTCTCAACCAGATCCCACCCCGGCAGGCGCTTCGCCTTCGCGTGCAGGACCACCGGGGCGGATTCCGGGGCAAAGGGAACAGGTCCGAGGGGTCGCGTTTCGGTGGTGAAGCCGGCCTTCACGTCAAGCGCGTAATTCCACGGTGTCGTCGGGAACACTTCCCAGTCCGCGTGGGGCTCCTCGCCCTTCAGTTTTCGGAACTCCTCACCCATCTGCAGGGCGAACACCAGCGGGCCGCGGACGATGGATGCCGCGTTGTGATAGCGGCGCTCGACCCGGGTCTCTATCGGCAGGTAGATGTCCACGACATCCTTATCCTTCCACTCCCGTTCGATTCGATGGTACGTTCCCGCTTTGACGTCCTCGAGGGGCGTTCCATTGACGGTGATGCTCGCGCCCTTCACCCAGGCCGGAACGCGAACGAGCAGGGGGAAGGTGGTTGCTTCGGCGATGGATACGGTCAAGCGGATCGAGCCGGCAAACGGGTAGGCGGTCGTCTCGGAAATCGTGACGTCAACTCCACCGGCCACTTTGGCCTTCACAACGCTCGGGCCGTACGCAACAACCGCCAATCCGCCGTCCAGCGTGGCCATCCACATATGGGCAACCAGTTTCGGCCAGCCCTGGTGGTAGTTGGCCGTACAGCAGCCGAAATTGGGCTCCAGGCCGTAAGTGTTGGAATCCGGCAGATTGTTCGTCCATTGTCGCGGTGCGACTGTACACAGGACCTGATTCACCTGCTGGTCGTACTGATGCGCCCACATATCCGGCGTGAACGTCGCGGGAAGCGCGTTGTAGGCGATGCGTTCGAGGCGATCTCCGAACGCGGGATCCCCGAGGCACGCGGTCAGCAACTCCAGCGAATACATGTACTCGACCACGGCGCACAACTCGGTACCCTGCGACGGGTCTTTCCCCGCATAATGCTCGTCGCCCGTGAAAACGCCGGTGACCTGTCCGTGGTACTCGTCCAGCATCTCCATCGTCCGGTAGACGCTGGCGCGGTCGCCGTCGTCACCTGTGATACTCCAGGCAGTGCCGCCGGACTTGACCGCCATCGCGCTGTTGACGACGTGGTTGTCCCGCGTGCAGTCTTCGGGTGGGGTTTTCACCGTGTACCGGAAATTCTCGAAGTGGTCGCGCCAGTCGTAACCCTGCTTGCGGACGGTGTCGGCTACGTCCGCGATCCATGCCTCGCCGGTCTGCCGGTAGAGCCACAACAGGCTGATCGCCAGATCGGCCCAGCGGTGCTGTCCCCAGTCGAACAGCGGGCGTTCATCCAGCGTGTCCTTCAGATAGCGGGCGAAGCCTGTCATGACCGTAAGCACGCGCTCATCTCCGGTCGCTTCAAAGTGCTGTGTGAGGGCCTTCAGGACAATGGCGACAGGCCATTGATCGTAAGGCTTCCTGTCCAGCGCCTGTACGGGGCCGATCCAGCCGTCGGCGGTCTGCATCCCCAGAATCGAATCGGTCCACCGCTTAGCCATGGCTTTCAGCCGGTCATCGTCCAGTACGTAAGCGAGGGCGATGAGTCCATCCAGGTAGTACGGGCCGCGTTCCCAGCCCTCGGTCTCGCCGCCCAGCCACATGGAGTCCGGGCCGACATCCGGCCAGAATTCCTCCAGGTGTCCGGTCAGCCCGTTCGCCTGCACGCGGCACTGGTCCAACAGCCAGCCGAGCGGCTTTACGGAGCCGAGAGGGAGCGGTATGAGGGCTTCGGCCTTCAGGGGTGGCCGATTGACTGGGTAAAGGCTCATGTGTGGAATCCTCAGGCGAAAAAGACCGGCAAGATGCAAGGGGCCGCCCGCGCATCGCGCGAACGACCCCTGAATGGTGGACCTGGGGGGATTCGAACCCCCGACCTCCTCGTTGCGAACGAGGCGCTCTCCCAACTGAGCCACAGGCCCGGACCACGCTTAGTATAACACGCGAGGGGAAGCGCGTCAAACCCCCGGAATGGCCGTTCCGTTCAACGGTGACCTATAGTGGAATACAGTGCCGCGACTATTCGGCGCCTGCCCTTCGGCGGAACACCGGGGTCCCTCAATCGGGAGATCGCGGCCTTCTGCTGGGGGGCGGGAAACAGCAATCGGAGAAGAAAGCCTATGGACGACGAGATGGAGACAGCAACCCCCACGGGTGCAGCGAAAGCCGGAACCAATTACCACGCCCAATTGATCCCAGAGACCGAACCCTACACCGCTTTGTCGATTATCCCTCTCGGAGGGGCCTGCGAAATCGGCAAAAACATGACAGTCTACGAGCAAGGCAACGACATCATCGTCGTCGATTGCGGCCTTATGTTCCCGCAGGCGGAACAGTTGGGTGTAGACGTCGTCATCCCCGACATCTCGTACCTGCTGATGCATCAGGCGAAGGTCAGGGCGATATTCCTGACCCATGGGCATGAGGACCACATCGGCGCCTTGCCGTATGTTCTCGCGCAGATAAACGTCCCGATCTACGCAACACGGCTCACCATGGCGCTCATCAAGTCGAAATTCGATGAATACGACATGTGGGATGACATCGAAGCGCATGAGGTCCAAGACAGCGAAACCGTCAAGGCCGGCGCCTTCGAGGTCCAGTTCATCCACGTTGCCCACTCCATCCCGGACGCGTGCAGCCTGGCTATTCGAACGGAGATGGGCACGGTCATCCAGACCAGCGATTTCAAGTTCGACCAGACACCCGTGGATAACCGGCCGAGCGATTACGCGACCTTCAGCCGCTATGGCGACGAAGGGGTACTGGCCCTTGTATCGGACACGACCAACGTCGTCCGTGCGGGGCACACGCCCAGCGAGCGCACGGTGGTCAAAGCGCTGGACGAGATCTTCAGGACGGCGACCGGCCGCATCATCCTTGCGACGTTCGCGTCCAATATCAACCGCGTGGGCCAGGTCATCAAGGTTGCGGAGAAGCACGGGCGGAAAGTTGCGGTTGTCGGCCGAAGCATGGAGAAGAACGTCAAGATCGCCATCGCCCTCGGGTACATCGAGGCCCAGGACGGCACGCTGATCACGGCCGGGCAAGTTGAGCAGCAGCCGGCTTCCCAGGTGGCGATCATCACGACAGGGAGTCAGGGTGAACCGCTGGCGGCTCTTTCACGCATGGCAACGGACGACCACAAGAAGATTCAGATCGATCCGGGCGATACCGTCGTGCTGAGCAGCACCCCCATCCCCGGCAACGAGAACGAGGTGTACCGGGTGGTGAACAACCTGTTCCGCCTGGGCGCCAATGTGATCTACAGCGAGCAGAACCCCGGCATCCACGTGAGCGGACACGGCAGTCGCGACGAGTTGACCATGATGATCAACCTCACGCGTCCTCAATACCTGGTCCCTGTGCACGGAGAGTATCGCCACGTCGTTACGTTCGGACGGATGGCCGCCGACCTCGGGTTTAAACCGGACCAGGTGCTCGCGCCGGAGGTGGGGGATATCCTGGAGTTTACCGACGAGGGCGCCGAGATCGTGGGGCGTGTGCCCAGCAGCGGAAGCGTGATGGTGGACGGGATCGGCGTCGGCGACGTCGGCGATGTTGTCCTGCGAGACCGGCGGCATCTCGCCGATGAAGGCATCGTTATCGTAACGCTCGCCCTCCACAGCGCGACAGGGGACATCGTCTCGGCGCCGGATATCGTCAGCCGCGGATTTGTTCTCGAAACCGAGAGCGAGGATCTGTACGAGCGGGCGAAGGAAGTCGTCCTGAAGGAACTGGCCGACATCGAGCCTGATTATACCGGTGAATGGACCGTTGTGAAGACCGACCTGCGCCGCGCGCTCAACAAGTTCTTCCGGGCGGAAACGCGCCGCCAGCCGATGGTTCTCCCGGTGATTGTGGAGGTCTAGTGGAAAGCGCCGCACGTCCGCCGCGACGCAGTGGATCCCGGTTCTCTCTCGTCCCGCCGGACGGGTCGGCCGCCGGGACGGTGCTATACTAACGCCGTGAATTGGGTTGACGGCGTGATTTTGGGCATCGTCATCGTCTATGCGCTCACGGGTCTGCGCCGAGGGTTCCTCGCGGGATTCGCGGAGGTACTGACGATATTCGTTGCATTCGGGGTTGCGATCGAGCTCTTTCGACCGTTGGGCTCGACGCTGTCACACGCACGGGGCTGGCGGCCGGGCATCACTCAGGGCGTGGCCTTTGTGCTCTTGTGGCTGGGCGTTCAACTGGTCCTTGGCCAGGCCGTGCATTGGTGGCACAAACGGCTTCCCGAGGAGACCCGCAAGGCACAGGCCAATCGAATACTGGGGCTTCTGCCCGCCGGGATGAAAGGTCTCGTCGCCGCCGCGCTTTTCGCCACCATGCTGAGCCTTTCCCCTGGCGGAAGCGCTTCGTCCGACGCCGAGGCGTCCCGCCTGGGACCGCCGATGGTTTCGGTGGTCATGGCTTCGGAGAAGGCGGCGTACAACACGTTTGGCGACGCGATCAGCGAGATTCAGGACTTGTACGGGCCGTCCGGTGAGGTGTTGGGGTCCCGTGGCCTGCAGTTCAAGACCACCCACGTGGCGCCGGACCCGGTTGCGGAGGCGGCCATGCTGGGGCTTCTGAACGCGGAGCGTGAAAAGCGGCATTTGAAGCCGTTGACCGCCGATGAGCGGTTGCGGAAAATCGCCCGGAGGCATTCGGCGGATATGCTGGCGAAAGGCTATTTTGCGCATAACTCGCCGGATGGAACGACGCCCTTCACCCGCATGCAGGATGCCGGCATCACGTATAGGGTGGCCGGGGAGAACCTGGCGCTTGCTCTGACGGTTGAGACCGCGCACGATCGCCTGATGCGCAGCAAGGGTCACCGTGACAATATACTGGACCCGGAGTTCGGCAAAGTGGGGATAGGCGCCATGCGCACGGATGTGCGCGGCACGATGTTTACACAGGATTTCACGGATTGAGGAGCGGTGGTTGACGGGATGACGTTACTGTCCATACTGAAGAGCAAGATACACAGGGCTACCGTTACGGATTGCTGCATCGACTATGTGGGAAGTGTGGGTATTGACGAGGACCTGATGGAGCGGACCGAACTGCAGCCCAACGAACACGTGCATGTGTGGAACGTAACAAACGGCGCGCGGCTTGAAACCTATGTAATCCCGTGTCCGCGCGGATCGGGCGTGATCTCCTTGAACGGCGCCGCCGCCCATCACGCGAAGGTGGGCGACAAGGTGATCATCGCATCGTTCTGCCTGACGGATGCGCCGTCCAAGCCCAAGATGGTGCTTGTGGACGAAAACAACCGGTTTGCGTCATGGCTCGATTCGGAGCCGCCGTTGACGGCTTTGGAGGTCTGAACGTGGCTGAAGGCTGGTTTGGAAAGAGATTCAAACGCGACGAAGTGCGGCAGCGCATCGCGGATGTGGCTGAAGGCATGTGGGACAAGTGTCCCAGATGTGGCGAGATCCAGTACAGCGCGGAACTCGTGCGGAACTGGAAGGTCTGCAAGAAATGCGCGTTTCACTTCCGGCTCACGGCGCAGGAGCGTATTGATCTTCTCGCGGATGAGCCCGAGGCCTTCGAGCGCTGGGATGAGGACCTGACCACGGTGAACCCGCTCGCGTTTCCTCTTTACCTCGAGAAACTCGAGGGGCATAAGGAGAAGACGGGCTTGTCCGAGGCCATCGTCACCGGCGAGGCCCGCATCGGGGGTGTTACCGTGGCGCTTGGCATCACGGATCCTCATTTCAAGATGGGCACGATGAACAGCGTGGTGGGCGAGCGCATCGCATTGTGCGCGGAGCGTGCGATCGACCGGCGGATCCCGCTGGTGCTGGTATGCGGCAGTGGCGGCGGCGCGCGCATGGAGGAAGGGATCCTCAGCCTGATGCAGATGGCAAAGACGTCCGCCGTGCTTGGCCGGTTCAAAGCCGAAACCCGCTCGTTCTACATTTCCGTTCTCACCGACCCTTCCATGGGCGGCACGTTGGCGAGTTGGGCCAGCCTGGGCCACGTTGCCTATGCCGAACCCGGTGCGATGATCGGGTTCGCCGGACAGCGCGTATCGGCGCAGGTACAGAGCGGGAAGGTGCCTGCAAACTACCAGTCCAGCGAGTTCCAGTTGGAGCACGGGCAGGCTGACGCCATCGTTCATCGCAAGGACCTTAAGGATACCATCGCCCGTACGTTGCAGTGGGCCGCATAGAAGCCTTCGCCTTACGCACCGAATTGCACATCCGTTGGACTCCGGCGGACTACCGTCCGCTGTCTGGCCACGTACTTCGAACTTGATACTCGAAACTCATCAGATATGTTGAAAAACGCCCTCGATTTTGAGAAGCCAATCGCCGAACTTGACGCGGAGATGGTGAGCATCCAGGCCCAACTGCAGGACGGCGGCCTGGAACAATGGTGCCGAGACCACGGCCGCGACTACGCCGCGGAATTTGCGAAACTGGACGCGGGCCTGCAGCAACTCAAACGTGACCGGGAGCGCCTCATGAAAGACATCTTCAGCAAGCTGACGCCTTGGGAAAAAACACAAGTTGCGCGACATCGCGACCGCCCTCATACGGTTGACATGATCCGCCTTCTTTGCGAGGACTTCCTGGAGCTTCACGGCGATCGCCAATACGCGGATGATGCCGCCATCCTTGGCGGAATCGCCCGTATTGCGGGGCGCGACGTGCTGGTCCTGGGGCATGAAAAAGGCCGGGATCTCAAGGAGAAGGTGCGCCGGAATTACGGCAGCGCGAAGCCCGAAGGCTATCGCAAGGCCGTTCGCCTGATGAAGCTTGCCGAGCGCGCGCGAAAGCCCGTCGTCGTATTTGTGGACACCAGCGCCGCGGACTCTTCGCTGGGGTCCGAAGAACGCGGCATCAGCGAGGCGATCGCAAAGGCGATGGAAGAGATGGCCATGCTGAAGACCCCGACCGTAGTGGTTGTGCTGGGCGAGGGCGGCAGCGGCGGCGCCATCGGACTCGGGGTGGGGGATCGGATCCTCATGCTCGAACACGCGATATACTCGGTCATCCCGCCTGAAGGCTGCGCCAATATACTCTGGCGCGACGCGGCCAAGGCGGACCAGGCGGCCGATGCCCTGAAACTGACCGCCCAGGACGCCCTGCGCCTCGGCGTGATCGATGAAGTCCTGCCGGAACCGCTCGGCGGCGCCCATAGAAGCCCAGAGCTTACGGCCCTTGCTGTGAAAGATGCCGTGGTGGCCGCCCTCGATACCCTTGCCGAATTGTCCTGCGAGGACCTGCTGCGCGAACGATATGAGAAATTCCGGCGAATGGGCCAGTGGTCGCTTCCTGATGCTCCTCTGGTAGCGGATGGCTTGACGGCCGTCGGATAACTGCAGCCGAGGTGAACGAGCCGCTGCGCGACAATATCCCGCCGCCAGCGGAAAAAAACTGTTGAAAACTCTTTCCTCAATGTGGAACGAGGAAAAGAGGAGTGATTCAACAGTGAACGGTGCCGTAAACTACCGATGGAGCATTTGTCTGGCCGCTATGTCCGCCATAGCCGCCTGTTCGATTTCCTCTGTTCAAGGGATTGCCCCGGCGACCATATTCTGGCGCGGCCTGGTTGCCTTCGCGATGGTCTGGGCGTTCCAGTGGAGCCTCTTGGCGGCCTGGGACATCCTGGGCGACGAAACGCCTACGCCGCAACGGGCTCAGGTTCGTCAAGGCGGAGCGTAAGGCATCTCGCAGCGCCCCCCGCCCGCATGAATTCACCCAGTGGGGTTTCGACGCACCGCAGCCCCCATTCCCCAAGCCGGGCCTTCAGGCCCGATGTCGCGCGGTTCATCACAATGGCCCCGTTCAGGCAGACCGCGTTGCAGGCGAAGGCTTCGGCATCCTCCTCGGACACGGCGAGCCTCTGATCTTCAGGCACGGCTCCCTCTATTCGACGCACGCTCTCCGGGTCGAATGCCGGTGGATAATAGAGGAGCCTCCCACCGCTTATGGGGCAGAAACACGTATCCAGGTGGTAGAATCGGGGATCCACCAGCCTCAACGGCTGAACCGACAGACCGGAGGGCTCTACGATATCGCGCAAAGCCGACGCCGCGGGCAGCCCCGTCCGGAAACCGTATCCCAGCCACAGGACAGGCCGGCCGCGGTCGTAGAGGGCGTCGCCGGCGCCTTCAAAGAACACATCGTCGGGCAACGGGGTGATAGCGTACGCGGCATGCTCGGCCCAGCACGCGAAATGGGCCTCTTCGCCGGCCCGTTCCTGATGGCGGAACCGGCTTGGAACGAACCGGTCGCCGAACACCATACCGGCGTTGGCGGTGAAAACCATATCGGGCTGGTGTGGCGACGGGGCAATACACGTGATATCGGCCAGCGGGCTCAGAGCATCGTAAAGGGCCGACCATTGGCTCATGGCCTCCCGAGGGCGCACTTTTCCCGTCTGATCCGCCATCCACGGGTTGATGACGTACTCAACGCCGAAATACTCGGGGCTGCACATCAATATCCTGGGCCGTGCATTCGCGCACATAGCGACCTCCCGGTTACTGGGCCGATGGTTGGCGGGCGACGCTTCATCAGGTCGGCCGACACCTGCCGTATGTGATATCGGACGCTGCAACGCGCTACATTAACAAAGGAGTGCGCGTTCTGCCCGCCGAGATGCCGGGGATGACGTCGCCGCAAAGCCTATGCTAATTGAATCCAAACGCGACCTGGTCATCTTCTGCAACGACATAGCCGATGCGCCCGCCTTGTTCCTGGACACCGAATTTGTCGGCGAGGGACGCTACTACCCCGATATAGGGGCCATCCAGGTGGGGACGCCGGATGTCGCCGCCCTCGTGGACCCGATCGCGATTCCCGACCTCTCTCCCCTGCTGGAGCTTCTGGCCAACGAAAACACCATCAAGGTTTTTCACGCGGCCAACCAGGACCTTGCGATTTTCTATCGCCTCATGGGACGCGCCATGCGGCCGATCTGGGACACCCAGCTTGCCGCCGCCCTTCTGGGAAGCGACGAGCAGATCGCCTTTGTCAATCTCGTGGAGCGCTTGACCGGCAAGCGTCTCCGCAAGGAGCACTCGTTCACCAACTGGCTGCAAAGGCCGCTCGCGGCGGGACAGGTGGAATACGCGCTGGACGATGTACGCTACCTGATCCCCGTCTATGAAGAGCAGCGCCGGCAGATGGAAGAGTTGGGACGCCTGGACTGGGCCACGGAGGAATTCGCCCGGCTCGAACGGGATGAAACGTGGGCTCCCGCCGATCCTACAACGCTCTATCTCCGCATCCGGAATGTTGATCGCCTGAATGGGCGAACCCTGGCGATCCTCCGCGAACTGGTGGCGTGGCGCGAAGATACTGCCCGGAACGACAATATCCCCGCCGGGCGCATTGCCCGCGACGAAGTTCTTGTGGAACTCGCACGCCGCCCTCCGCCCGATGCGCGCCACCTGCGTGACATCCGGGGGTTGACCGCGCAGCAGGCCGACAGATACGGCCGGCAGATGATAGAAGCGGTAGTGGAAGGCGGCCGCGCGGCCCCTCCGCCAGCGCCTACAAGGCAGTCGTTCCCCTCGGCCATGGAGCCAACGGTTGACTTCCTGTTTGTGTGTCTGCGAAGTCTTGCGGTTGAGAAATCTGTCGCGACCGGCATGGTGGCGACGCGCGGTGACATGAGCCAGCTTGCGGTTCGCGGGGAAGAGGCCGATATCGCGCTGATGCGTGGGTGGAGGCGAAAGGCGTTTGGGGACGATCTCCTCGCGACCCTGGAAGGCAAAGCGACGGCGCGGATTATCCCCGAAACGCGGGAAGTTCATCTGGAGTGGCGGCGGGACTGACTCGGGTCAGCCCTTGTCGCCGGTGCGGTCTTGGTGGTCGGCGGCTTCTTCGGCTTTGGCGAGAGCACACTCGGCTTCGCGCTCAGACAACATCGATTCCGCAACTTCGTCGAGGTCCGGGTCGTAGTCGCCGGCCCAAACCTTCGCCTTGAGCCCCATCACGAGGCTGCTCCGTTGCGCATCGTACGCCTGCATCCCGGTGCGCACCGTGATTTCGTCGCGCGACATCACGCGCCGGGTCCAACCTTTCGACTGGTCCGGCGTTTCGCCATGAGACGGCGAATGTGTTTTGTGCGCCACTGCTACCCCCGTATTGCGCCCTAACGGTATCAAATCGATGCTCCATTTCTGGACACACCGGGCGCCTTGTTAGTGCCATCATGGAGTAATCGGTACATTTGTTCGCCCACTTTACCCAAGCCGAACAGATATCTTGACGTTGGTCCTGCATTTGGCTTACCCAATGGGGAGCGCGCCTAAACGGCCTTGACGCGAAAACAGGGACGTCCCGGTGGACGTCCCTGTCAAGAGTCGCGCGCTATCGCACGGAAGCGCCCGGCGGCAGATCGCCCTGGGGGCCCAGAAGGATCACCCTCCCATCCGCCTCGGCCGCGAGGAGCATCCCGTTGCTTTCAATGCCGCGGATCTTCGCCGGCTGAAGGTTGGCGACGACTATGATAGTGCGCCCGATCATTTCCTCCGGCGTGTAGTGCTGCGCGATGCCGGCGACGAGGTTTCGAGGCTCGTCCTCGCCCACGTCGATCGTCATCTGCAGCAGTTTGTCGGCCTTCGGAATGCGTTCGGCGGTCAGAACCTTCGCCACCTTCAACTGGACCTTCTTGAAGTCGTCGATGGTGATTCGTTCAATATCAGGGATATCCGGAGCCGCAACGGCCGGGGCAGGCGCCGTCACCGCTGGCTTGGCTTCAGGCTTGCGGGCGGGGTCTATCCGCGGGAATATTGGTGTGCCGGTTTCAACGCGTGTGCCCGGCGCCAGACGTTGCGGAGTGCAGGCGGAGGCCCAGGTCTCGGACGATAGCGGGGTGGTGCAACCCAATTGTTTCCAGATCGCCTCCGTTGCGTTTGGCATGAACGGTCGGAGCAGAATCGCCGCAGACCGAACGCAGTCCAGCACGGTATAGAGCACCGTGCCGGCCTGTTCCGCCTTGCCCTCTTTCATCAATTTCCAGGGGGCCTGCTCGTCGATGTACTTGTTGCCTGCCGTGACGATGGTCCAGATCGACTCGATCGCGGCCTGCAATTGAACATCGTCCAACGCTTCCGCCGCGCCGGCCGCGGCCTTGGTCACGATGTCCGAAGTCGCCGGGTCGAGTCCCGATGGTTTGGGCAGCACACCTTCGAAGAATTTGCCGACCAGCGACAGCGTGCGATTCAGGAGGTTGCCGAGATCGTTGGCGAGGTCTCCATTGAAGCGCTTGGTCAGGGCCGCGCGGCTGAAATCCGCATCCTGTCCGAACGGGACCTCACGGAATATGAAATAGCGCACCGCGTCAACAGAGACTTTCACGTCGCAGCCGCTCTGTTCCGCCAGTTCCTGGGCGACGATGTACGGGTCGACGGCATTCCCTTTAGACTTGCCGATCTTCTCGCCCTCCACGGTCCAGAACCCGTGGCCGATCAGGCGGTCCGGAAGCGGAAGCCCGAGGGCCATCAGCATGCCGGGCCAGAAGGTGCAATGGAAGCGTACGAAGATGTCCTTACCCATCAGCTGGACATTGCACGGCCACCACTTCTTGAACGTCGTGTCGTCGGTTCCGTAGCCGACGGCGGTCAGATAGTTGATCAACGCGTCGAACCAGACGTAGATGACGAACCCTGGATCGCCCGGGACCGGGATGCCCCAGCCTTCGCCCTTGCGAGTGATGGAGACGTCGCGCAGACCTTCTTTGATGAACTGCACGACCTCATTTCCACGGAACGATGGGCCGAGGAATTTCGGATGGGTCTCGATGTACTGCAGCAGGCGGTCGCCGTACGCGCTCAGACGGAAGAAGTAGTTGTCTTCGCTGACGCGCTCCACGGGGCGCTGGCACTCCGGGTTCGGACAGTGCGCCACCCCGGCGTCATCCATCACCACCTGGGTGTCTGTCCAGAATGTTTCATCGGGGACGCAGTAGTAGCCTTCGTAGGTGCCCTTGTAGATGTCGCCCTGATCGCGCAGCCTGGCGAAGATATCCTGCACCAGGTTGATGTGGCGCTGTTCCGTCGTCCGGATGAACTGGTCATAGTCGACGTCCAGCCGTTTCCACGTCGCTTTGAACTCCGCGGCAAGGTCGTCTACATATTCTTTCGGATCGCGCCCCGCTTCGCGGGCCACTTCGAACACTTTGGGGGCGTGCTCATCGGTTCCGGTAAGGAACAGGACGTCGTCACCACGGAGCCGGTGATAACGGGCTAGCACGTCGGCGGCGATGCTTGTGTAACTGTTGCCGATATGCGGCAATCCATTTACGTAATAGATAGGGGTGGTGATATAGAACGTTTCGGCCATTTGAACTCGCTTCCAGTACGGAACGGCGCCGGTGAGGCGCGGACATCCGTATCAGTATAGACAGACCCAACACGACGGGTTGACATCATGCGGTCCGCCTTGGTATGATTCATCGGGTGCGCGAATATCTGTCCGTACACCGAGGGGGAGGCTTTCCTGCGCCAGTGAGTTCGCTTGAAGCGATGATCGGCAACCGCGGGATATCAGCCCTTCCGCATCGGTGAATCTGAACCGGAAGGAGGGGAGATATATGGCGCAAGTACAAGTCAAACCGAGCGAATCCATCGACAGCGCCCTCCGGCGGTTCAAGAAGCAGATTCAGGAATCTGGTATTTTGAAGGAAGCCCGAGAGCACGAGCATTACGAGAAGCCCAGCGAGCGTCGCCGAAAGGCGGCAGCCGCCCGCCTTCGCAAAATAGCGAAGGCCGCCGAAAAGGATAACATCCGCTAGTTGAGCTTTGTGCGCACCAAGGCTTTGAGACCCGTCCCCCCGGACGGGCCTCGCGGTTTTTGGGGCCGCATCGAACGCCGCGTTCCGGCGGCGCCAGCCGCGGTATACTGAGAACATATGAGCGATTTTCCTGTCATTTCCGCGCTGGCCCAGACGCTTCTGGGACATAGCCGCGAGGACCTGTGCAAGATGGCCGCCGCGTTGGGCCAGCCCGCGTACCGAGGCAACCAGATTGCCGACTGGCTGTATGCCGGCAAGTGCGCAAGTATCGACGAGATGAGCAATCTGCCCAAGGGATTCCGCGCCAAACTCGCCGAGCGCGCCCGCGTTGGTACCCCGGAGGTCGTCGCCGCCACCGGGGCGCCGGACCGCACGGCCAAATTCCTTCTCGATTTCGACGGGGTGCGCGTGGAGACGGTCCTCCTGCCTTCGGACGACCGCGTTTCCGTGTGCGTTTCGTCCCAGGTGGGCTGCGCCGCGGGCTGCACCTTTTGCGCCACCGCCACGCTGGGCCTGACGCGGAACCTTAGCGCAGGGGAGATCGTGGCCCAGGTGCTGGTCGCGGCACGGGCTCTGGAATCCGCTCCGTGGTACGCTTCGCAGCAACCGGGCGCTCGTGCCGTCAACCACGTGGTCTACATGGGCATGGGCGAACCGCTGTGGAATCTCGAGAATGTCGTCAAGTCGATTCGCCTCCTGAACGAGGAGGTGGGAATCGGGATGCGGGGCATCACCGTCAGCACCGTCGGCATCCCGGATGAGATCCGGCGCCTCGCCGATTACAATCTCCAGATCACTCTGGCGGTGAGCCTTCACGCGGGCACAGAGGAAACCCGGCAGGCGCTCGTCCCGGTGGGGCGAAAGTTCCCGCTCAACCAGGTGCTGGAGGCGTCCCGCTACTACTTTGACGTCACGGGGCGTCGTGTGACGTATGAATACGTGCTTCTGAAAGGGGTGAACGATTCGCCCGAAGAGGCGTTCGCGCTCGCCAACAGGATATCAGGGGTTCCCGCCCACGTGAACCTCATCCCGTGGAACCCAGCCGAATCACGCGGGTCATTCGAGCGCCCCCGTGGCGACGACATCCGCCGGTTCCGCGCAGTGCTGGAGCGGGCAGGTGTCGCCGTGACGCAGCGCCGGGAGCGTGGACAGGGTATCGCGGCGGCGTGTGGACAGCTTGCCGGGAGCAGGTAGTGGCCAGTTGAATGGTCGAAGAGAAACTACAACAGGTTCTCGGAGCGCTGCCGCGTTATGAGCCGCGGCCGCAGCAAACGCGCATGGCGCAGGTCGTTGAGCGCGCCATCGCCGAAGGCATCAGCGCCGTTGTGGAGGCCGGGACCGGCAGCGGCAAGACGATGGCGTATCTGATTCCCCTTCTGGGCCAGGAGGGATGCGCCGTCGTATCCACCGGCACGATCGCCCTTCAGTCCCAGTTGATGGACAAAGACCTCGTCTTCCTCGCCGAGACGTACGGCCGTCCGTTCAATTTCGCGCTCGCGAAGGGCCGGCAGAACTACCTTTGCCCCATGCACATGGAAGAGGCCGACCGGGCGCTGCCACCCATCGGCGAAGAGCGTCAGCAACTGGACGACATCATTGAGTTGTGGCGCGCCAATACGTGGGATGGGGATGTCGCGACGCTGCCGTTTCGGGTTGAAAACCGCCTCTGGCGGCAGGAGCTGACGTGCGCCAGCGAGGAGTGCCACGGGCCGCGGTGCGAACACTACCACCGATGCCCCTATATGGATGCCCGCGCCGCGCTCGAGGGCGCCGACATCATCGTGGCGAACCACGCGCTGTACATGACCGATGTGGCCAGCGGCGGATTTGTCCTGCCGAAGCACAACATCGTGGTCTTCGATGAGGCCCACAAAATCGAAAGCGCCGCGACCGACGCGTTCACCGTCCAGATCGGCCGCTACGCCGCCCGCAATCTCCTCCGAAAGATCGCTAAGCGTATCAAGGGTATCCCGTGGCGCGTCGAGCAGGTGCTGGCGGATGCGGACGAACACTACGCCGATTGGGCAGCGCACGGCAGTTTCAGAACTCGACGGATCTGGCGCGATCCGAAACTGCTCCAGATCGCGCAGGAGTTTGACGCCGCCCTCGCCGACGCGATGGATTTCATCAAGGACACCCCGGTCGAGGATTACAACCTCTTCGAGGAAAGCGCCGAAGCGGCGAAGGCGAAATCGATCCTCCAGCGGGACTCGCTGCTCCTGCAAACACAGGGGCTGCAGATGCGATGGAAACACTTCGCCGGGGTTATGAGCGATGAACCCAATGGCCCCAACGATTTCGTTCATTGGCTGGAGTGCCAGACCTCCGGCCTTCGCTCCAAAGGCGCGCAAGGCGAGGCGCAAACGTTGTTCACGCTCAAATCCGCGCCGTTGGGAATCGACGACCACCTGCGGGAGTCTCTCTGGCCCCACAAGACCGCCGTGTTGACCTCCGCGACCCTCGCGACGGAGAACTCTCTGAACTACGTGAAGGGGCGGTGGGGGCTGGACATGGCGATGGACGTCATCCTGCCGCCGGCCTTTGACTACGAGACGCAGGCGGCTCTCTACGCCCCGGCGGATATGCCGTCGCCCAACGCCGTAACCTACAACGAAACCGTCGCGCGGACCGCTGTGCCCTTGCTCAAGCGGACCGAAGGCCGCGCGCTCTTCCTCTTCACCGCGTACAAGGCGATGCGGGAAGTGGCCGAGATACTGAAGAGCGTCCGCCTGCCGTATCCGATCATGACCCAGGACGAGTGGCCGCGCCCCAAGCTGCTGAACTGGTTCCGCGGCGAGAGCAATCCGATCCTGTGCGCCACCGCATCCTTTTGGGAAGGCGTGGACCTGCCGGGGTCCAACCTGAGCTGCGTTATCATCGACCGGATCCCGTTCGCTCATCCTGATGACCCGGTGGTCCAAGCCAACACGGAACGCCTCAAAGCGGAAGGCAGGGACTGGTTCAATGAATACAGCCTGCCGGCGGCAATCCTCACGCTGAAACAGGGCTTCGGCCGTCTCATCCGCTCGCATACGGACGTCGGCGTGGTGTGCATCATGGACCCCCGCCTCGTGACCATGCGGTACGGCCGCGTGGTTCGCGAGTCGCTGCCCAACGCTCCTCTCATCCGCAGCCTCGATGACCCCGTCTTCGAGCGTCTCTTCCCGCGCTGATCCCGGTCCGGGCGGTTGGAACGCCATGCCGCCCCTGCGTCTTCTATATACCAGGAGGCACGAATATGGCCAGGAACTGGGCTCTTGCCGCGGCGACTCTGATCTTGCTGAGTGGCTGCGGATTGAATACGCCGCCGAGCGAGGCGCGCGTTCGCGCGCCGGAGTTTGTGGGCGGCAAGGCGGACTGGATCAACACGTCACCCATCACCTTGAAGGAGATCCTGCGGACGCACAAGACGCCGGACGGCAAGCCCGTTGCGGCGATCCTCGTGGATTTCTGGGAGTATACGTGCATCAACTGCATTCGCACGATGCCGTACCTGAAGGAATGGAACAAGCGCTACTCGGACAAGGGCCTGCTCATCGTGGGCATCCACACGCCGGAGTTCGGGTTTGCGCACGACGGCAAACACGTGGCGGAAGCCGTCAAGCGCTTCGGTCTGACATATCCCATTCTCGTTGACTCGGACCACAGGAACTGGGACGCCTACAGCAACCAGTACTGGCCCCGCCACTACCTCATCGACTCCCGAGGCTACATCGTCAGCGACCATGCCGGAGAGGGCGGATACTCCGAAACCGAGCGCGAGATACAATCTCTCCTGAAGCGGTATGACCCGGGAGTGGCCCTGCCGAAGGTGATGGATGTGGTCCGCGAGACCGACCGCCCGGACGCGGTCTGTTATCCGGTTACCGGGGAGACGTACGTCGGCTACGAAAGGGGGCAACTGGGCAACCGGGGTGGGTACCGTCGCGACGTCGCGGCGGATTACGCGGATACCGGCCGGTACGAGGACGGGGTTCCGGTGGCGGTAGGCTCGTGGCGCGCCACGCCGGAGGCGCTGATCCACACGTCCACGCGACCCGATGACGCGATATTGCTGCGCTACCACGCGTTGGACCTTTACGCGGTGATCAAGCCCGAAGGCGGTACGCCGCTGAGGGTCTACGTCACGCAGGATGGAAAGCCGCTCCCGGTGGCCGACAAGGGCGCCGATATCCTGTTCGATGAGCAGGGCCGGCCGTATTTGAACGTCGATTCGCCGCGCATGTATGCGATCGCGCACAATGCGAAGTTCGGCCAGCACGTTCTGGGGCTATCGTCGCCGTCTTCGGGCTTCGGACTGTATTCGTACACCTTCGGCTCGTGCACCGAGTAGCTCTTGAGGCGTGGGGCGGGCACGGCCTACGCGGGGCTAAGCCCGCCCCATCGATATCCCCTCGCCTCACGCCGGCTATTCGCCGACAATCTCCGCGGGGTTGAACCACAGCGCGATCTCAGACGCGGCCGTCTCCGGGGCATCGCTACCGTGAACCAGGTTCTGCTGGGTCGAGTTGGCAAAATCGCCCCGGATGGTGCCGGGGGCCGCTTCCAGAGGGCTTGTCTTGCCCATCATCAGGCGCACCATCTCGATTGTGCCTTCGGGGCCTTCGAAGACCATCGCAACCACCGGACCGGAGGTGATGAACTCCACCACGGGCGCGAAAAATGGCTTGCCGCGATGGACTTCGTAATGGGCTTCCGCAAGACCACGCGACGGGGTCAATTGTTTCAGGGCCGCGATGCGAAGCCCCTTGGCCTCAAACCTGCCGATGATTTCGCCGACAAGTCCGCGGCGAACCCCGTCCGGCTTCACTATTACGAGAGTGCGTTCCATCTATCCTCCTGGGCGATCATTGCGCCTTGTGCATTATGCATTCGGCGGGTATGGTCGGGTAAACACGAGCAGCGTTTCCTCGAATGGCTCCGGGGAGATGTATGCCCGCCGTACAACAGCCTCGAACGCCGCTACCGGGCTCACACTGCCTCTGCAACCCGATTCCAGCCAGGCTTGTTCCACGATGTGGCTCATTCCTGCGATCCACTGCTCATACGTTCCGGCGAATGGTGTGGAGACAAGATCAAACGCGGACATCCCCAACCCGGCGCGCTTGCCCCATGTCAGGATCCGCGAAATCGTCGGCGCGCGCGATGCCAGGGCCTCGAATCCCTCCGGATCCCATCGTGCCAAAGGAAGTTTCTGCAGGTTCTGGGGACTGGAGAAGCGTACGCTGATACGACCGCCGGGAGACACAACACGGGCTGCCTCGCGCAGCGCCACAACGGGGCGTTTCAGCATGTGGGCTACGTGATTGAACAATACGACGTCGAAATCGGCATCGGGAAAGGGGAGGGCTTCCGCTGTGCCTCGGACCCGGTTCGGCGCGGCGGTGCTGGGATCGACGGCAGGGTCTACAACGGCGCCGATCGCACCAGAGAGCGACTCGATGGCCGCGCACAGGGCGCCGTCGCCGCCGCCGACATCCAGGAACGTCTGACCCTTTGTGAGGGAGGTCGCGTCGATGAGGCGCCGGGCCCACAACTCGACGACCGGGGCGCTCAAGCCGCCTCGACCCGGAACACGGAGTTGCCCAATCGCACCTCGTCGCCGGGCTTCAGTGGCGATCTCGTGATCCGCGCGCCGTTGATCCACGTCCCGTTCGACGACCCTTCGTCCAGCATCTCCATACCGGTCGGGCCGGCCACAAAGCGGGCGTGGCGGCGGGATACCGACGTGTCATCGGGCAGGCGAATATCGCGGTCATCGCCGCGGCCCAGCGTTACCTCGGGCTTCTCCAGGGGGAAGGAGCGCCCGACGTAGGGACCGCGCAGGGCGCGCAACTGGAACACCCGCGCCGGCGAGGGCGCATGACCCGGCAGCGGCGGGGCCGGACTGGCGGGAGAGCAGGCACAGCCGCCCAGCGCGTCCTTTCGCTGTCCGCAGAACTCGCAGATGCCCTCCGGCGCAAGGGGTTTGGGAGCGATGGCCGGCTTGGCGACGTCCTTCAAGCCAATCGCCCTCGGCGCGCCTTTCTGGTGGAACTCGATCTCCCGGGTGCTGATCCGGATCGCGTCGCCATCGGAAAGCGGTGCGCTCTGGACGGCCACGTTGTTCAGATACACGCCCGGCGCGGCGGCCTGCAGCATAAACGCGCCACGTTTGCCAATGATGCTCGCGTGCTGTCTGGCGATCTGCATATCGCCGAAAAGCGGTATATCGGACAACTCGTCGCGTCCGATCGTGCTGGGGGACTTCTCGATCAGGAACTCCTGGCCCTCGTTTCGCCCCACCTTCACGCGCACCCAGGCATTCCGAAGGAACCGCTCCGTGAGCCCCACGAGGAGGCCGATGGCCGATCCGGTGAGCGTGAGGGCGGTCCCTCGCATCATCGCACCGGTCAGGAAGAAGAAGGGGCTGCGGCCGTCTGCCGTAGTGGATTCGACTGTCGCGCTCATAAGGGCGAAGACACAGCCACCGACGAATCCGCCCAGGACGCCGCCAATGGCGCCGTTGCGGCTGCGCTGGGTGCTGCCGTTGATGCCGCCCTGGAGGACGCCGAGGCCGAATCCGATTCCGGCCCAGCCAAGTGATCGGGCGAAGATTTCAAGCAGGTACCCGAACGGGCCGAAAACGCTGTTGTGCGTGAGCGCTTCGGCCATACCGGTCAGGGGTTGGTAGATGGTCTGTCCGAGCGCGAGCCCGATCCCGCCGCCGATCGCCCCGTAGAGCAGCCCGAGGCCCATATAGCGGTTCCGGCGGCCGCTGGAACCCGAGCCGTACGCCGCGGCAATCGCTGCGCCGATCGACATTCCGACCACGATCCCGAATACGATCAACCGGCTCCACGTTACCGGTACAACCGCCTGGCCGGGCTCGCGGTCAGCGGTTATCCATGGGCACGGTTCCGTCAGACACCAGCCGATGAAGCCGCCCAGGGTGCCCGCAAGCCATTGCTGTGTAATCCTCGAACGCATTCCCTATGCCTCGAACCTGAAGCGCGAAGCGCCCATCACGATTTCGTCTCCGCCCCGGAGCATCTGACGGTCCACCTTTCGGCCGTTGACCCACGTGCCGTTGGAAGAGCCATTGTCGACCATCGTGACGCTGGAGCCCACCGTTTCGACGCTGGCGTGGTGGCGCGACAGCGAGGCGTCGTCGGGGATCGATATGTCGCGGGAGGGATCGCGGCCGATCGACATGGTTCCGACCAGATTGAACGTCGACGCCGCCTTCGGGCCTGCCACGCACACGAGCCTCGGCACACCGCCTGGCGCAGGGGCGACGGACGCTGAAACGGGTGCGCCGGGAGCGACGGCACAGTTGGCGCACGGCGCATTCGGATCCTTGCGCGCGCCACAGAAGGGACAGATTGTCGGGTCCACCGGCTTGGGTGGTTCCGCAGTGACAACGGGGATCGGTTCCGAATCGTCCGGCAATTGCACGCCTGCCGCGGCGAGGGCGGACTGCACGGTTACTCCCTTGTTCCGGAGCGAGCGGGCGACGTAAAGGCCGACGAATCCGAACGCGAGAAGCGCAATCAGAAAACCGATGAAACCGGTCAGGAAGCCGCCGGTCCGGAGGGATGGGGGGCGCGTGGTTTGCGGCTGCGTGGTCGTCTTGCTCTGTGATGGCGCGATAGTTTTCATGCCATCCGGCAGCGTGACGACCGCAGGCAGCTCGAGAACGGGCGTTTCCCGCTTGAGTGGCAGGCGCAACGAGATGGTCTGCCGGTTCGTTAGCGCTCCCTGTTGAACGGTTACGGCGCCATCGCCGCTGGCGACGTACCGGAACACCGCCGCTCCTTCGTCCCGGGCGCTTAGCTGAACGGACTGCTCCATGCCTGCGCCGTCCCTAAGTGTTGCGATCGCGGTATCCGGTATACCACCCTTCGCATCGGCGACCCGTATCATCACTTCCGAAATGAACTTGAAGCTCTCCGGTTTGATAACGATCGTGCCTTCGGGTGGCAGAGGCGCCATCGCGGAGTTGCCGGTGGATTGGTCGATAACCCGGACGGTGGGCTTGCCCTTGCCCGTGAGGGCTTTGGAGGCGTCTGTGAGGGACAGGGATTTCACGTTCTCGGCGGGCAGGCTCAGTCGGACGGCGCTGTCTTCGTAAAGGGATACGGAGTATTTGCCGGGCTTGGCGAACTGCAGAGTGACGGCGGCGTGACACGCCACGCATGCGAACAACACACCGAGGGGGCTAGACCAGTACTTCGGCTTCATGGGTGGTGAGCATCTCCTCCCGCGCGCGGGGCAGCAGTTTCAGCATCGTGGCCGCGCCTACGGTTCCACCAAGTCTTGACGCCGCCAGAACGCCCATGGTTCCATGCCAACGGACGCCGACGAGCGCTGCGTCCATCGGTGACAGTCCCTGCGAAAGCAGCGCGCCGATGACCCCGCTGAGCACGTCACCGGAGCCCCCGGTCGCAAGGACGTTGCTGCTGACTGTGTTGACGACCACGTGGCCGTCCGGGCCGCAGACGAGCGTGTGGGCCCCTTTGAGAACGACGGTGGCGTTGAATGCCCGCGCGGCGGAGCGGACCGCCGAAACGCGGTCATCCTGTACTTCTGCCACGGTCGTCCCCAACAGCCTTGCCATCTCGCCCGGGTGCGGCGTGAGAACCGAATTCGGCGGAGGGGTCAGTCCCAGAGACGCCAAAATGTTCAGCGCGTCGGCGTCTATCAGCGTGGGCTTGCCAACCCTCGCCAGGAAGCCCGCAACGAACTCGGGGACGCCTTCACCCTGGGACAAACCGGGGCCGAGCACAACGGCCTTCGCGGCTTTCAAGAGATCAAGAACCGGGTCGATCGATTCCGGTGAAAAACGCGGCCGCCCGGACGACGGCACGGGCCGCGCCATCGCCTCCGTCAGTTTCCGCTCCATCACCGGTACCAGCGGGTCCGGGCAAGCCAGGTACACGAGTCCGGCGCCGGCATTGACCGCCGCGTTGCAAGACATAGCCGGAGCCCCCGTCATACCGCGGGAGCCTGCCACCACGAGGAGAGCGCCACGCCTGCCTTTATGCGCGTCTTTCGGCCATTGGGGCACGCGCTCCCGAACGTATCCCCCTGAAAGGACCGAAGAATCTGCCGCGAGAAAGGACAGGGGAGGGAAGCCGATATCGGCAAGAAGGACCTGCCCGGCATTCTCCGCCGCCGGAAAATGCACAAGCGCGGGTTTGTAGCAGCCTATCGTGACCGTGGTAGTGGCGCGGACGGCCAGTTCCGGGGCGGTGGTAGCATCGGAATCGATACCGGATGGCACATCAATGCTTATGACCGGCCGGCCCGACGCATTGATTACTTGGATCAGCTCCGCCGTTCTTCCCCGCGGCGCCCCTGCGATTCCCGTCCCCAGCAGGCCGTCGATGATGATATCGTACGCGGATATGGACTCCGCTGAGGCTTCCAGCGTTACGCCGTCATCCGCACAACGACGCGCGTTGAGGGCCGCGAGACCTCTCAGGTCGGACAGGGGTTTCGACAGGACAACTCCAACCTTGCAGCCGCGAGCGTACAGCATCCGTGCCGCCACCAGGGCGTCGCCCCCGTTGTTGCCGCCGCCCGCGACAACACACACCGAGCGCGGCGCACTCCGGCAGACCGCATCGGCAACGGCGCGGCCGGCGTTCTCCATAAGGAGCGCGGTTGGGATCCCGTAACGCTCCGATTCGGCGTCCATCCGGCGACACTCCCCGGCCGTGAACACCGGGTATCCGTACGGACGGTTCGGGATCATCCTTCCGCCCCCGCATAGGCGGCGACGGCGGCGGCAAACTCGCGCGAATGGGTAATACTGACCACGACCTCCCGGCCGGCGGCGATTTCGGCGCAACGCCCGTGAAGGACGACGTACGGCTTGCCGGAGGGCAGATTCAGTATCTCAATCTCTTTCCAGATGGTGCGTCGGCCAAGCACTTTGATGGTCGCTTCCTTGGCCGCGAATTTGCCGGCCATCTCTTCGGCGATCCGGCGTGGATGACCTGTGAGGGCGGCCATCTCCCGCGCGGTAAAGATGCGCAGGGCGAAGCGCGGATTTTTGGCCGCGGCCGCGATGCGGCTGATTTCGATGAGGTCGATGCCCAGTGAGTCCATCAGATCCACGTGCCCGGGAAGCCATCCTTGTACGATGGGTACCGCGGCGTCCACCCAAGCATGCCTTTCGCCTTCGCGTTGGAAACACGACGGGATCCGGTCATCAGGTCGACCATGTCGCCCCCGATCGCCAGTTTCGCGAGGAACGGTGCGATCGCCTTTGGCGGGTGGACGTGCAATTCCTTCGCGAGCCATGTAAGGCACTCGCCCATATGCTCGGGATGGTCGTCGGTGATGCAGAACGACTCGCCCGCCGGACGTGCCTCCAAGACCCTCAGGATTGCGGTGGCGACGTCGTACGGATGGATGAACGACCAGAAGTTGCGGCCTGAGCCGATCAGGATAGGCATCCCCGTCTTCAAACCGTGCACGATCGCCTTTGTTTGCGTACTGTCCGCGCTGTAGACGGTGGCTGCGCGAAGCAGACAGCCTGGCATGCCCTGGTTAAGGGCTTTCTGGACGATCCGCTCCGCGTCGATGGCGCTGTCCATCAGCGTTGTATGCGCAAAGGGGCTGTCCTCGGTGATCCAGTTGTCGCCCTGAGGCGCGGCGACGAAGTGCGAGCTGAGATGAACGAAGTAGGCGTCCGCGAGAAGGGCCGCCTCCGCGAGATTGCGGGTGCCTTCGCGGCGGACCAGATCGTGCGCCACGAGATATCCGTGCTTGGGGCGCTCGGACGGCAGCGACGTGGCCAGGTTGATGATGGCGTCCGGTTTTTCGCCGGAGAATGCTTTAATGACCTGTCCCGCCACCGTTACGTCACACGGAACGAAGCGCATAGCGGGGGGCGCCCCGGGCCATTTCGAGGCGTCTCGCGCGAGGCCGACGACAGTGTGTCCTGCCGCAAGCAGCATCGGGACGGCCTGCCTGGCCAGTACACCTGTCGCACCGGCAATCCAGATTTCCATTGTTTGGTCTCTGGCGGCCGGGGGTCACGGAACGGAGTGAGGGTACTACAGCGTTTCCCCGCTCCCAACCCCCGGCCCCTGATATTTACCAGCCGCGGGTCGAGAGCTTCTCGGATTCCGGCATGGTGCGCACGTCGAGGCCCGGCATCGCATCCCCGAGGCCTTTGCTGGCTTCAAGGAGGATGTCGGGGCGGTCAAAGTATGTGCATGCGTCCACGATGGCCTTTGCGCGAGGCGCGGGATCGCTGCTCTTGAAGATGCCGGAGCCGACGAAAATGGCTTCGGCGCCCATCTGGCGCATCAGGCTGGCGTCGGCGGGAGTGGCAACTCCACCGGCGCTGAAGTTGGGAACCGGGAGTTTGCCGGTAGCCTTGATCTCGACGATCAGGTTGTACGGCGCACCCAGGTTCTTGGCTTCGGTCATCAGTTCCTCATCCGGCAGCATCTGTATGCGGCGAATGCCATCCGTAACGGCGCGCATATGGCGCACGGCTTCCACGATGTTGCCGCTGCCGGCTTCGCCTTTTGTGCGGATCATCGCGGCGCCTTCGCCGATGCGGCGGAGCGCTTCACCAAGGTCGCGGCAGCCGCACACGAACGGCGCCTTGAATGCGTGCTTGTTAATGTGGTAGGCCTCATCAGCCGGCGTAAGGACCTCGGACTCGTCGATGAAATCGACTTTGAGCTCTTCGAGGATTTGCGCTTCGGCGAAATGGCCGATGCGGCATTTCGCCATCACGGGGATGGAAACGGCGTCCTTGATCGCCTGAATCATTGACGGGTCGCTCATCCTGGCCACGCCGCCCTGCGCCCTGATGTCTGAGGGGACCCGCTCCAGAGCCATTACCGCCACAGCGCCGGCGTCCTCGGCGATGCGGGCGTGCTCCGCGGTGACAACATCCATAATCACGCCGCCCCGCAACATCTCCGCGAGGCCCACCTTGGTTTTCCAGGTGGATTTCTGTGCTTCCGTCATAAGTATCGTTCACTCCTTGCGCCGGAATTCCCGGCCGCACCGTTGTACTCTGATATCTGTCGCCATTATAGCCCCAAACGACAAAGGCGTTCGTTTGCGACGGCGTTGCTGAACTATATTACAGACGAGCGACGGCACGCGCCGGCGCGCCCGCCCATGCGCGGCGCGACTCTGCCGTCCGGCCACGGATCAAAATGCAACAACTCATCCGCATGATAACAACAGGACTTCCGTCCCTCGACGCCACATCCATCCTGGTCAACGTGCTGGACATCGTTCTTGTGGCAGCGCTGGTGTACCAGCTGCTGATGTGGGCGCGCGGCACGCGGGCATGGCAGATCATGTGGGGAATACTCGTTTACCTGTCCGTCCTCTGGATCAGCAATGCCCTTGACCTCTCCACCCTGTCATGGATTCTGCAGAAGTTCGAGGTCCTGGGGCCGGTCGCCATCGTGATCCTCTTTTTCCCGGAACTGCGCCACGTTCTCGAAGAGATGGGGCGCATCGGCTTCTGGGGCAGTCGTTTTCGCGTGCTGGACCGCAAGGACGTCACGCGCATAGTCGACGAGATCGTACACGCTTCCGTGAACCTGTCTTCGAGGAACACGGGCGCCCTTATCGTCATCGAACGCGAGACCGGCCTCAATGAGTACATCGCGTCCGGGCGCATGCTGGAGGCGGCGCTGAGCTCGGATTTGCTGAGCGCGATTTTTTACCCGGGCGGCCCGTTGCATGACGGCGCAGTGATTGTCCGAGGAGACAAGGTGATCGCCGCGGGCTGCGTCCTTCCACTCACCAGCAACCCGGGCATCGGAACAAGCATCCATACGCGCCATCGCGCGGCCCTTGGCACTACGGAGAACAGCGACGCCATCGTAGTCGTCGTCTCCGAGGAAACGGGTAACATCTCTATTTCCCACGATGGGAGACTGATCAGAGGCCTCCGTGAGGACACCCTTCGCGAGCGCCTGGTCACGCTCATGGAAGGCATTCCTGGGCGTGATGCGAATCTTGCCTCACCCGCCCCGCGGCCGGCGGAGGGCGCCCCATGATACGCGTCATTCGCCACAACCTTGCGTATAAGATCCTCGCGCTCGTGCTTTCGATCGCGCTCTGGGCCGATGTTAAGCTGCATCAGGAACCGCTCACGAAACCGATCCAGGCTCGCCTTGAGGTGAAAGGCCTCCAGCCCGACCTCGTGGCGACGACAGGCGTCTCGCAGGTCACCGCCGTCGTCTATGGCCCCAAGGTCTACGCAGGCCGGCTCCCTTCCGACAGCGTACATGCCTATATTGACTTCCGGAATGCCGCCTTGCCGGGGCAGCGTAAGGAAGAAGTCAAGGTGGTCCTGCCGCCGAGCCTTGCGGGCCTGGTGTCCGTCCTCTCGATCGCGCCGGATCACGTTGATGTCAAAATCCGTCGGATCAGCCGCAAGACGATCCCCGTCACCATCTCGTGGACCGGAAAAAGCACTCCCGGCACCCGATATGATGTCCGGGGAGTGAGCCCGGGCTCCGTGGTCGTCTCCGGCCCGGATGAGGCTGTGAACGATGTGGACCGCGCGATGGTGGCTTTGCCGAACGGAGATCAGCAAGTCACCGGGCAGTACGCGGTTTCCGCGGTGGACCGGAACGGCGATACGGTGTCCGAAGTCGAAATGGCCCCGGCGTGGGTCACCGTGGAGGCCACCCAACGGCCCACCAACACGCCGCGGCAGGTGTTCGTCTCGCCGGCGTACGTGGGCAAACCGGCCAGGGGATATACCCTTGACGGCGTTGTAACGGACCCGCAGATGGTGACGCTCATCGGCGCTCCGGAATTGCTGCAGGGCGTCAAGAGCATTCCCACGCGTCGATTGAGCATCGCAAATTCACGATCCGATATTTCTCGCACAGTTGAAATTGTCGTACCCGATGGGGTTACCGCCCAGCCTGCATCCGTGCAGATTCACATCAGAATACGACCGAAGCAATAGTCGCGTCTTCAAGCAGGAGGCCTTACGTGGGCAAACTTTTTGGCACTGACGGGGTGCGTGGCGCCGCCAATATCGACCTCACCCCGGATCTGGCGCTGTCCCTCGGGAGGGCTGCCGGGCTCACGCTGGCGTCCGACACACCCGGGGCAAAAGTGCTGATCGGGCGGGATACCCGCGCGAGTGGAGACATGCTGGAGGCGGCGCTGGCAGCCGGTTTCTGCTCTGCCGGCGTGAGTGTAGTGTCCGCCGGCGTCATCACGACCCCCGCCGTGGCGATGCTCACCGGCACAGGCGCATTTGCCGCGGGCGCGGTCATTTCGGCCAGCCATAACGCCGCGCCGGAAAACGGCATCAAATTCCTTGGTCCCGACGGGGCCAAACTGGCCGACGCGACCGAGCAGCGCATCGAGGACTTGCTTGAGGCTATCTCCAATGAAAAGGGGCCGGCGCCCTCCGGAAAGGTCGGCCGCTTTGCGTACGACGACAGCCTGCACGAACAATATGCCGCCGCCTGCGTTCGTACCTGCGGCGCGACGGTGCGCGGCATCCGGATCGTTGTCGATGGCGCGAATGGAGCCGGATCCAACCTCAACGCCGCGGTTCTGGACCGGCTCGGCCTGGACGTCCACCGCATCAACTGCGCGCCGGATGGGGCCAACATCAACGCAGACTGCGGCTCAACCCATCCCACGGCGCTTCAGGTGGCGGTTCGCGGCATCGGCGCCGATCTCGGTGCGGCCTTCGACGGAGATGGCGACCGCGTGATCCTATGCGCTTCCGACGGCGCTATTGTGGACGGCGACCACGTGATGGCCATCTTCGGCCATCAGTGGGCGAATTCCCCGAAATTGCCGGCAAATACCATCGTGGGAACGGTGATGAGCAACCTCGGCCTCGAGAAGTGCCTGTCCGGCATCGGGGTCACACTCTTGCGCGCCGACGTGGGCGACCGTTACGTTGCCGAACTGATGCGCCAGTCCGGCGCGGCGGTAGGCGGAGAGAAATCCGGCCATATCATCCTGTCCAGATATGCCACCACCGGCGACGGTCTACTGACGCTGCTCCAGATTCTGGCCGTCATGTCCGAGTCTGGCAGGTCCCTGGGTGACCTCGCCTCGGTGATGACCGAATATCCGCAGATACTGATCGGCGTGCGTGTGCGAACGAAGGAGAACTGGGACCAGGACGCCGGCGTACAGAAGGCCATCGCACAGGGCAACGCCGCTCTGGCCGGCCGCGGCCGGCTGAATGTCCGGCCATCCGGCACGGAGAGCATCGTCCGGATCATGGCGGAGGGCCCGGATCAGGACGAGCTCCATGGCATCGTTCACCATATCGCCGACGCCGTCCGCGCCCACATCGGGGCTTAACACACTGGCGTGAGCGTTTCGACCGCGAAAGGCCGCGCCTGCGCCTCTTACCGGAATGCGGAGGGCCACCCCGCGACAGAGCGAACCAAGCCTGCTGGGGAGCATGGTGGATGTTGAAGAGACCGAGTTTTGCCCGGCACCGTCGCACCGACGCCGCCCCCTGTACGCTGTCTCCTTTCCTATGATGAAGGTATGGAGTCACATAGAACCGTTATCGGCGTGCTCGACCTGCAGGGCGCCGTCCGGGAACATATCGCCGTGCTGGAACGCCTGGGCGTAGACGTGCGCAGGGTGCGGTTGCCGCAGGAATTGGAAGAATTGGATGGTCTCATCATCCCGGGGGGGGAGTCCACCACCGTCGGGAAGCTGATGGAGCGTTACGGCCTGGACGTCGCGATCCAGCGGAGAGCCGGGGAGGGGATGGCTGTCTTTGGTACCTGCATGGGCATGATCGTGATGGCCCAGCGGATCGAGGGCAGCGACCAGCAGCGCCTTGGCCTCATGGACATCTGCGTCCGGCGAAATGCGTTCGGGCGGCAGGTGGACTCGTTCGAGGCGGACATCGACATCCCTTCGCTGGGCGAAGATCCCGTGCCGGCCGTCTTTATCCGCGCGCCGATCGTGCTGGATGCCGGCCCCGACGTCAGCGTGCTGGGCGAATGGGACGGCATGCCGGTGGCCGTGCGCCAGGAGCGTTTCCTTGGGGCCGCGTTTCACCCGGAACTCACCGATGACACCCGCATTCACAACCTGTTCGTTCAGATGGCCTCCGAGGACCGGCGCTGACACAGCCGCCCGGGCCGCGCGCCGCTTAACCTCGATGATCCTGCTGCTGGCGGGCGCGTCCGCCGTGCGGGGCCAGATTCTGGAGCGGGTCTGGGCGCGTTTCCTTCCCCGGTGCGAGTCGTTCGCGGTTTCCGCGGATGGGACGGTGGTGGTATCGGCGGACTGGGATGGCGCGGTGCAGGCGTACGCGGAAGACGGGCGCGTTTTGTGGCGGACGCGATTCCCTGACAAGGTAACGTGTGTTCCGGCGAACGGTGGAGTGTTGAGCGTGGCGTTCACGCCGCAGTCTTCCACGAACCGCAAGGTTTACCTGCTGGACGAGCACGGCCGGACGCTTCGCATCGAAAAGGCTCCCGGCAATGTTCGCACTGTGGAAGTGTCCGACGACGGCAAAACCGCCGTCATTCTATCCGAGCCCGCCCGTGTTACGGTCGTGCGCCGGTTGGGCCACCGCTGGCGCTGGCAGCGCACCCTGCTGCCAGGGACCGTAACGTCACTTTCGCTCGACTCCACCGGTTCACGCATCGCGGTGGCACACCGGGACCCCGCCGGCATCGTGCTCTTGACGAGTTCTCTGAAAACCGTTTGGCGGTTCGCCGGATCGCCAGCCGAATCCTACCGACTTCAGATTTCGCCGAACGGGGACGTTCTTGCCGCCCTCACGATGCCACCGCCGGGCGGGATTGCGGAAGCCTTCTATTGGCGTACCGACAATGCGGCGCCAGTCTGGAGGAGAACCATCCGGGGCGATCTGGCCCGCATCAGCCTTTCTCCCGCGGGAGATTTTGTGGCTGCGGGATACCGCACCCGTCTCTGGCACGGCCGAAAATCGGTGGTCGAGTCGCGAGTTACCCTGTTTTCGAACTCCGGCCGAAGATTGTGGGAGGTTGGCGGCCTGATCTTTCCCGCGCAGCTGGTGGGTACAAGCCCGGGACCGACTCTCGTGATGACGCACGACAACGCGCGTGTTCTGGCCGCGCTCGATTCCGGAGGCCACATGAGGGCGCGGCACCGTTTGATTGCGCCCATCCGCTCATGCGTTATGGCCCGGGCCGGGCGACACTTCACGGTCCTCACCGACGCCCGTGTGCTGTATCTTTTCCGGCGGCGGGGATAGGCGCCGGTTCCCGGCCAAAACTTGCCGCACAGCGTCCCCTTTGATATAATGCAGAAGGCGTGCGCTCGTAGCTCAGTTGGATAGAGCGCCAGGTTGCGGACCTGGAGGTCGGGGGTTCGAGTCCCTCCGAGCGCACCACATTTTCGGGCTATAGCGTCAGGCTGTAGCCCGTGTTCGTTTCCTCGCGGACCAGGTCTTACGTCGTTCGGCTTTCGCCCAAAATGTCGGAACGCAGAAGCAACTCCCGGCTGTCGCCCCTTACGATTTTCGTTGGGGTCATCGTGGTTCTGGCGGTGGTTCTCCCCACGGTTCTGCTCCGAATCTACCCGCCAGGCCATTACGACGCGTGGCGTCTGTTGGGTTTGGCGTTCGCCGGCCTGGTGCTGCATGCCCTCAACCAGCTGAACTTCACCATCCGCTTCAGCGGACAGCCCGATAACGTGGAGCTGACGTTCACGGAAGCCGCCCTTGTCGCGCTGTTCTTCAATTTCGACCCGGGCGTGATCGTACTCCTCAGCGGCCTCGCTCATTTCGTTCGCGAGATGCAGGCCCATCGAAGGCGGAAGATCCAGGTGGTCTTCAACACCTCCGAGATCATGGTCTCCGTGGCGCTGGCCGGCCTGGTTTTCAAAGCTATCACAACGAGCCTTGGCGGTACGTTCATCGTGGCCGCCATCGTCGCCGCGATGCTTACACACAGCATCGCCAATCGCCTTCTGGTCGGAACCGTTATCAGCCTGAACGCGGGCAAGTTCCACTCGCGTTACTACAAGAGCCTCTTCGTCGAAAACGTCGTGATGCTCTTCATGAACCTCGCGGTGGGAATGACCGCCGTGATGGCGTTTTTGCTTGACCGACCATACCTCCTGTGGGTCCCGATGAGCATCCTGGCCGTCGTCTACGTGGCCTATCAGGCCTATATCGGCCAGATGCGGGACGCCAATACGCTGGCGCGGCTCTACGAAAACGGCCTCCTGACAAGCACCGCCACGGAAGCCACCCTGATCCCTCTGGCCCTTTCCAAAATTCTGGACACGTTCTCCTCGCGAGAAGTGCGGTTGGCGATGGCCGCCACGCCGGACTCACTCGCGGAATGGCGCCTGGACCAGGACGACCAGGTGACCACCGTGTCGCGGCGCGTCGGCTCATTGCGCGAAACCGAGGGAGCGCAGGAGCCCGTGCTGTTAAGTACGACAGAGCCGGCGCACGCAATTGCGTGGCGTCGCGGCGCTCGTCTCAACAGGATGGCCGCGCCCGTGGAATATGAGGGGCAGTTGATGGGCGTGCTCAGGGCGGAGAAGCCGCGCGCCTGGGACGCGTTTACTCCGGGCGACCTTCGCGCCTTCGCGCTGTTCGCGCGGCAATTGGGCGTCGCTCTTGAGAACACGCGGCTGACGGAACTGGACAGGGAACAGCAGCGCCTCCGACAGCGTGCACTGGATGCGGAACGGAACCGTATCTCCCGCGACCTGCACGACAGTTTCGTTCAATCCCTCGTACAGGTCGACTTGCACCTTGCCTACCTCGTCGGATTGATGGACAAGCGGCCCGATGCCGTCCGGGGCGAGATTGAACAACTGCAGAAGAACGTGCGGGCCGGCCTCGTTGAAGCGCGCAGCTACATGGCGGAATTGAAGCCGCTCCGAATCGAGCCCGGGGAGTTTTGCTCGGTGGCGCAGCGATACCTCGACGAATTCGGCCTCAAGCATCGCATCCCGATCTCGTTCGAGACCGATCACCGTGAACTGGACCTCGGTGCTGATGATTTGAGCGAACTGTTCGCCATGATGAGAGAGGGACTCAACAACGTAGCCAAGCATGCGAGCGCGACATGCGTTCGCATCACCGTCAATACTACCGAGTCTCACGTGGAACTCCGCGTCCAGGATGATGGGGTGGGGTTCGATACCGCGCTGGTTGATGATTTCCGGCGTGACGGCCATTTCGGGCTGGCCAACATCTGCGAGCGCGCCAATGGTATGGGCGCTGCGGTGGATTGGGCAAGCGCGCCCGGCAAGGGAACGACCCTCACAATCCTGGTGCCGCGCCGCATCCCGTCGGATATCTTGAAAGGAGTGCCCGTATGATTCGCGTTCTCATCGTGGACGACCACGCACTGGTCCGAGACGGCCTCACGAAGATTCTGGATCTGGAAGACGATATCGAGGTCCTCGGCACTGCCCCGGACGCCGCCGCGGGGCTGGCCGCCGTTCGTACATTCAAACCGGATATCGTTCTGCTGGACGTTCAATTGCCGGGGCGAAGCGGGCTTGATGCTCTTCCCGAGATGATCGACGCCTCGCCGGCAACCCGGTTCATCATACTGACCGGCTTCAGCGAGGGGGAGTACGGGTTTGAAGCGCTCAAGCGTGGCGCGAGAGGTTTTGTGCTAAAGGACGCCGCGTCATTGAGCCTCGTGAAGGCCATTCACGCGGTGCACGAAGGCGAGGTTTGGGCGGACAAGGATCTTACCAGCCGCCTCGTGGACGAATTCGTTCGGCTGTCACGGTTGCAGACGGCCGTCACAAGCCCCGTGGACAATCCGCTCACCAACCGGGAACGGGCGATCCTGACCCTGGTGGCCCAGGGTCAGACGAATTCGGCGATCGGGGAAGCTTTGTTTATCAGCGAGAAGACAGTCAAATCCCACCTTACGAATGTCTTCGATAAACTGAATGTCGAGGACCGATCGCAGGCGGCCATGACGGCCTTCAAACGAGGATACATTCAGATCAGTGATTAGCAAATTGGACTTGACTTTTTCTGCGTAATCCACGCTGTATAACTTGCATTCGCGGCCTCTTGGACATCAAATCCGGGAGGCCGATTTTCGGCGAAAGGTATGTCCTTCAATAACACCTTTCGGCCCAATTTGAGCGGCCTTAAGAATGGCTTTAGGTGCGTTCCCAACGGTAGCATGAGTAAGCCTGTTCTGACGTCCCCCAGGTTTGTGAGCCCGGTCTGTACGTGTCCCGAAACCATCCATGCCAACCGCTTCTCAACTTGATTTTGGATTGCGCGAGACCACCACGCAGGAAGCGTGGGCTGCCGCCTTACACTTGGCTCGCGAGCGAACAGGCGTCCCTACTTTCGAATCCTGGCTGCGCGATCTTAAGCCAAGCGCTGTTGAGGACAACGCCCTCGTAATCGGTGCGCCGTCCGAGTTCAAGCGCTCGTGGGTCGAAAAGAAGTACGCGTCCCTGCTCGAGGAGTGTGTGGAGGCTGCATTCGGAGAGCCGGTGCGGCTTCGCTTCTCGGTAACAGAGCACGCCGCGTCCGATGCGGCGCCGGAGCCCCGCGCAACGAAGAGGGACACGTTCACATCGAGGCCCGTCGCCGCGGTGACCACCCGGACCGCGGAAGCGATCTCCGACGAGGCCATGTTCGGCGGTGTGCCGCTTAACGAACGGTATACCTTCGATACTTTCGTGGTCGGGGCCTGCAACCGCCTGGCCCAGGCCGGCGCCATCGCCGCGGCCCGGAAACCTGGCGCGGCTTTCAACCCGTTGTTCCTCTACGGGGGCGCGGGGCTCGGCAAGACCCATTTGATGCACGCGATCGGCCACGGTGCCAAGGCGGACAATCCCCGCTGCCGCGTCGCCTACATGTCCGGAGAGTCGTTCACCACCCAGTACGTCGCCGCTATCCGTGAACGCAAGATGGACGAGTTCCGCCGTCGTTTCCGGCACGCCGATGTCTGGCTGGTAGACGATATCCAGTTCATCGCGGACAAGGAACGGACCGAAGAGGAGTTCTTTCACACGTTCAACACACTGCGGGACACAGGCAAACAGATCGTTCTGAGCAGCGACCGTGCTCCCAAGGACCTGCGTCTCGATAACCGTCTTCGTTCCCGTTTCGAAGCGGGCCTGATCGCGGATATCGGCGCGCCAGACCTTGAGACGCGCATCGCCATACTTCAGGCCAAGGCTCAGGTTGAAGGCGCTCCGATCCCCGATGATGTGCTCCTGTACATGGCGGAGTTAGTACAAAGCAACATACGCGTACTCGAGGGCGCCCTGATCAAACTGCTGGCGTATGCGAGCGTGACACACAGCGCCATTACGCAGCAACTCGCCGGGGACGTCTTGGGCTCCTATTTCTCCCAGCGCTGCGGGGAGGAGGGGGTGACTCCGGACGAGGTGAAGAAGGCCGTCGCCCAGGCATTCGATGTCACCGTCGCCGAGATCAACGGAACGTGCCGCTCGCGGGCCATCGTCTTCGCCCGCCAGGTGAGCATGCACCTCATCCGCGAGCTCACGGGCGCCAGCCTGCCGGAGATAGGCCGCAATTTCGGCGGAAAGGACCACAGCACCGTTGTCCACTCCTGCCAGAAGATCCGCGCGCTCCTCAAGTCAGACCTCGATCTGTCCAAGCGGCTTGCCGAACTGACGGAGGGACTGCGCAAGAGCGCATAGGCTTCGGCGCGGGTTGAAGCGAGTCACGAGCTCCGAGCGATCCGCGGCGCCTGGTCGGCCGAAGGAATCCGGCTATGCCTCATCAACCGTCTTGGCCGGAAGACAGATTTCACGCTCAGACGCCCAGATGTTTCGGGCGGGAAGAACGCATGCCGGGCTCTAGCCATCACTGCTGTCAACGAGGTCGCGAAGCGGTCGGGACTCCAACTGGAAGTGGAAATCGATCACTTCGTCCAGCTCAATATCGCCCATCGCTTTGAACCGGATGGCGTCATCGCCGGAGATCTCCAGCCCAGCCCTTGCCGCCCTCCCGCTGCCTGCGCCCTGAGGTACGAACCTCTCGCCCAGGCGTTTGCATCGCGGACAGCGGAACTTCACATAAAGAAATCCCGGGCTCATCAGCCGCGGAAACCGGCCATGTTGCAGGATGTCTTTCTCCTGCACAATTTGCCCGCAGTGACAGGTTATTACAGTCTCTGTGTCCATGGTTGAATACTCCAGGCGGCCGCAATCGGATCACGTAGTCCTCGCAGAGTTACAGTGGGCAATTATAGCAGCGCGTGGCGCGGGGCGGCGAACGCGTTTACATCGAAGCCGCGGCTGATTCCATCAGCGGGGGACACGTTGCAGATCACGCTTTTGAGGCGAGGCTGAGGGCGTAGCGGTCGGTCATGCCTGCCACGAAATCGACGGCCGCCTGAACAACGGCGCGGTCGGTATCGCCGTATTCCCTCGCGGCGACGGAGCGCAGCCAATCCGGCACGAAACCCGGGTCCGCCAGTGCACGGTCAAAAAGTGTGCGCACGACGTTCTCCACGTCCAGCCCCAGGTTCTTGTCCAGCTCCCGCGTGTAGACGCGCTCAAAGAGGAACTCCTTGAGCGTGTCCAGCAGACGGGCTGTCTCCGGGGAGAATCCGATCGGGTCCGCGTTCTGCGAATGCTCCACCAGATCGGTGATGACATAGGCCATCCGCTGCCCGGGCGTCCGTCCGAATACGCGCAGAACATCCTCGGGCAGATCATCTTCGCACAGGAACCCCGCGCGGACGGCGTCCTCGAAATCGTGGTGGACGTATGCCACCCGGTCTGCGATGCGGACGCATTGCCCTTCCATCGTGGCGGGCAGATCCTTCCCGGCAATGCCGGCACGGCCTTTGGAATGATGGCCGATCCCGTCCAGGACCTCCCACGTGAGGTTCAATCCGGCGCCCTGGTTTTCGAGAACCTCCACAACTCGCAGGCTCTGTTCGAAGTGGCGAAATCGGGCCGCGGGATCGTGGGATTGCAACGCGGCGTCGAGAGCCCTCTCGCCGGCGTGCCCGAACGGCGTATGGCCAAGGTCGTGCCCCAGCGCGATGGCTTCGGTGAGGTCCTCGTTTAATTCAAGCGCCCGGGCGACGGTCCGGGCGATCTGGGCGACCTCCAGGGTATGCGTGAGGCGCGTTCGATAGTGGTCGTTTTCGGTTGCCAGGAACACCTGGGTTTTGTGCTTCAGGCGCCGAAAGGACTTGCAGTGTAGGATACGGTCCCGATCGCGGGCAAAGGCGGTACGGATGGTGTCCGGCTCCTCGGGACGGGCACGGCCACGTGAGGACGCGCTACGGGCCCCCCTGGGCCCAAGGAATCGATCCTCCTTATCCTCCGTCCTTTCGCGAATGTTCATGGGCAAACGCGAGGTGTCAGTCCTTGTCGATCTCGATGCTAAGTTGGCTGACAATGACGGCCGCCGCTGCTATGAGGATCGCGGTCAGGGCTGCCGCCTGAACCGGGATCTCCCGGATAGTGCGGCGTCCCAGTTTGATGCGTACGCGCCGGATGCGCCCGCCGCTCAGCGTTGACTGGACTTCATCCAGAATGTCCGACCCAACCGCCAGCGCGGCCTCGACCCTGGGACTGGCCGACGCGGCCCCATTATCGGTTCGTTCCTGGCTCATTTCATATTTCCTTACTCACCGTAATGGACCCACCTGGATCCGAAACGCAGTTGTATCAGCGTAATACCCAGAATCACCACAAACAGCATCCACGCAAGCGCGCTTGCGTATCCCATCTTAAAGTACGTGAAAGCGTTCTGGAAGAGCAAGACCACCGGCATCATCGTGGAGTCGTTCGGGTAGCCGAGCGGTCCCGCACCGCGCATGATATAGGCGACCTCGAAGATCTGCAGGCTGCCAATCACGCCCATCACCGCCAGGAAGAAGATGGTGGGAGTGAGCAGTGGCAGTGTCACATGCCGGAACTTGCTCCAGGCGCCGGCGCCATCGAGTTCCGCGGCCTCGTAGAGATGCTGCGGGATACCTTGCAGGCCGGCGAGCCAGAGGATCATCCCGCTCCCCGCACTCCAAAGCCCGAGCAGGATATACGCCGGCTTTGCCCACGCCTCTTCGGCCAGCCAGTTGGGCGCTGCCTGTCCAAGCCAGCGCGTGATAGTCGCTCTCCACACGATGTCGATGACGCCGTATTGCGGGTTCAGCAGCCAGACCCAAAGTATCGCGCCCGCGACAACCGGCATGATCGCGGGCAGGTAGTATGCCGTCCGGTACCAATGCATAGCCTTAACCCGGGCGTTCAGCAGCATCGCGATCGCAAGACCAGTGAACATCGTCAGCGGAATCCCGAAGAAGCTCATGAAGGCAACATTGCCGAACGATTTCAGCAGAAGCGGCCCGTCACCCGACGCGCTTGTGAGCTCGGTGTAGTTGAGCATCCCCACCCAACGCGGCGGATGCAGGACATCGTAGTCGCAGAACGATAGCAGGATGCTCGCCACGATGGGTCCCAGCGTGAACACAACAAACCCGGCGATCCAGGGCGCGGCGAACAGATAAGCCGCCCGTGTTTCCGCCCTTGCGTTTCGGGGCTGCCGCCGCGTCGTCCCGTAAAGCCACCCGCTGCCGGCAGCGAGGAGGGCAGCGACGAGGGCTGTGAGGGTGACGTAGACGGACCGCGGCAGTTCCGGATGTTGAGCCCGGGCGAACGTCCGGTCCAGTTCCCGCTGGACCGACAGCGTACCCTGGTGCAGGGCGACGGCAGGATCCACCCCTCGCGCGGCCTGGTCCATCGCTCGAACGTGCTCATCCCACAGCCGCTGCCCCACAAAAGTGACCGGCCGGTAACGGGCGTATGGCATGAGGTCCCTGAAGACGCCAATTCCCTGGCGGATACGCGGCATACGGGGCGTAAAATCGCGAAGCAGCGCTTCGTTTACGATGCGATTCGCGCGCATGTCCGGCACGAGTTTGCGGCCGACCTTGGCAAACTCTGCGCGCTGCACTCTGTATCGGAGGCGTTGCGCCTCCAGGCTGTTGTCCCATCGGATGAAGTCCCACGCGAGGTCGCGCATGCCGGCGGGCACGCCGCGCGGAATGACCCAGGAGAACCCGCCGCACCACGTGACCCATGTAGTCTCGTTGCGATAGCGTCCTTCGTGGCGGTACCTTGCGTCCGGCACAGGTGCCGGCGCGACTCCGAAATCCAGGGTCGGGTTGTAGCGAACGATCGACTCCAGGAACCAGTTGCCGTCAACCTTCATCGCCACGTCGCCGGTGAGGAACGGGTCCTGTACCCCGTCGCGCATGCCACTGGTGAACGCATCCACTTTCGAAAGGCCGCCAATCGCGTTGTACAGGCCGGCCATATAGGCCAGCGCCTCGACGTTACGCGGGTCATCAAGCGTGCATCGCCTCCCGTCCGGGCTCAGGAATTCGCCGTCATTCTGCCAGGCATACATATAGAACCATACATTGCCGTAGTTCGGGAGATAGCCAACGCGTTCGATGTTTCCGTTGCGGTCAAACCGCGTCAGTTTGACCGCCATCCGTTTGAGTTCGCTCCACGTTCGCGGGGGACGGTCGGGATCCAGGCCGGCGGCGCGAAATGCATCGCGGTTGTAGTACAGCGCACGGTCATCCAGGCTGTCGGGGATACCATACACGCTCCCGTCAAAGGTCGCTTCGTTCCACGCCGCCGCGTAGAAATCGCGCTTGTGGACCCCATCTGGGCGGCCCTCATCGCGGGCGATAAGGTCGTCGAGGCGTTGAAAGGCATCACGGGACGCGAAATCCCCGATATTGAAGCGCCCCTGGCGGACGAGCGCCGGCGGAACGTTTCCCGCAATCGCCGTGGAGAGCTTCTGGGCGTCCATGTGCCCGGCGGCCATATCCAGCCTGCGGACGCGGCAGCCGTGCTGCTTCTCGAAGGCGGCGACTTCCGCATCGAACCCCTCAGTATCGCGCGTCCGCTCCAATCCGGGTCCCCACATGACCAGGGTCAGGGGCGGTGCAGCGCAAACCGGCGCGAGGATCGATGCCGTCAGGGCCAAAGCAGCGAGAGTTCTCATGGTTGGTTCATTATAGCGGCGCCGCCCCGCCAGAAGGCGCTGAGCCCGCACCGCCGTGCGCGCTCCGTATCGTGCCCTGCACTACCAATTTCACGCTCAAAATGCCTATAATATGACTGACAAATAGTGGGAATTATGGGCGGCTGTGGCCTCGCGAAAGCGGGGCCATGATCCTGTTTGAAGGGGAGACGGCCGCCAGGACAGAAGGGACAATAGATGGACATCGCCAAACTTGTCATACCTATCAATATCCAGGATGAGATGAAGCAGAGTTATCTGCTCTACTCGATGTCCGTTATTGTGGCGCGTGCCCTGCCGGACGTGCGCGACGGCCTCAAACCGGTTCAGCGACGCATCCTGATGGCGATGAATGACCTGAACCTATCCCCCAACGCCCAGAGCCGCAAATCCGCCAAGATTACCGGTGACACTTCCGGAAACTACCACCCTCACGGCGACACGGTCATCTACCCGACTCTCGTCCGCATGGCGCAGGATTTCACCTTGCGCTATCCGCTGGTAATAGGGCAGGGCAACTTCGGCAGCATCGGTGGAGACTCGCCCGCCGCGCAACGATACACCGAAGTGAAAATGTCCCCGTTCGCCATGGAGATGCTCGCGGACCTGGACAAGAACACCGTCAACCTGGTCCCCAACTACGACAATACCCGGACAGAGCCAAGCGTACTGCCGGCCAAATTCCCGTTCCTTCTCGCAAACGGGGCAAGCGGCATCGCCGTGGGAATGGCAACGAATATCCCGCCCCATAACCTCACGGAATTATGCGACGGAATCACGTTCCAGGTGGACAATCCCGACGCCACGGCCGAGCAGTTGATGCATTTCATCACCGGCCCTGATTTCCCGGGCAAGGGCCTCATTCTCGGCACGAGGGGCATCCGGGAGGCTTATGAGACGGGCCGCGGGTCGATCACGATGCAGGGACAGGCGATTGTCGAACCGATGGAGAACGGCAAGAACCGGATCATCATCAGTGAACTGCCGTATCAGGTGAACCCCAACCGCATCATCGAGCAGATCGTTGACATGGTGAAGGGGAAGAAGATCGACGGTATCACGGACCTGCGAGACGAGTCCGACCGCACAGGCATGCGCATCGTCGTGGAACTGCGGCGCGACGCCCAGCCGAAACGCATCCTGAATCACCTTTACAAGCACACCCCGCTCCGCACAACGTTCGGCGTCATCATGCTGGCGCTCGTCAAGGGGCAGCCAAAGGTCCTTTCGCTGCCGCAGATGATCCACCAGTACATCCTGCACCGGGCGGAGGTGATCGAACGCCGCAGCCGATACGATCTGGAAGGCGCGCTGCTGCGGGCGCACATTCTCGAGGGTTTCCTCAAGGCGCTGGACATCCTGGATGAAGTCATCGCCACGATTCGAGCGTCCGACGGTCCGGACGACGCCCGAAAGAACCTTGTGGCCAAGTACGGCTTCAGCACGCTGCAGGCTCAGCGCATCGGCGAGATGCGGCTGTTCCAGTTGACCCGCCTCGAGGGCCAAGTCATCAGTGACGAGTTCCGCGATAAGCTCAAGCTCATTCACTACCTGGAAGACGTCCTGAGCAACCCGGCGAAGCTCCGCGAGCTCATCAAGTCCGAGATCAAGTACATCAAAGACAAGTACGGCGACGAACGGCGCACCAAGATCCTCCCGCTGGAAGCCGAGGAGATCGGCGATGAAGACCTCATCCCGCAAGAAGATACCATCGTCACCATCACGCGGCAGGGCTACGTCAAGCGAGTCTCCATCGATACCTATCGCACGCAGGGCAGGGGAGGGCGCGGGGTAAGCGCGGCCGCGACCAAAGAAATGGACGAAGTCGAGCACCTGTTCATCGCCCGCACCCACGACTACATCCTCTTCTTCACGGATCGTGGGCGTGTGTACCGCCTGAAGGCCTACGAAATACCGCTCACGAGCCGCCAGGCCATGGGTACAGCCATCGTCAACCTCATAAACAAGGAAGCCGACGAAAACGTCAAGGCCATCATTCCCATGGCGGACCTCGCGGCCGAAGGCTACCTGGTGATGGGAACCGAAATGGGCGAAGTCAAGCGCATCCAGATCGCCGATTTCCGCCACCTTAAGAACCAGGGAATCAAGGCTTTCGACGTGGAGGAAGGCGATCAGCTGCGTTGGGTGGTCAGCACACACGGGGACGACCAGATACTTTTCGCCACCCGCGAAGGGATGAGCATCCGGTTCAGCGAGACCGATGTGCGATGCTCCGGCCGGACCAGCGGCGGAGTGCGCGGCATCCTGCTGGACAACGCGGAACGGAGCAAGAGCGGCGTCGCGGACAGGTGCATCGCGATGGTACGCATCCGCGATCCGCACCGGGGGGAAATCCTGGTGGTCAGCGAGCGGGCATTCGGCAAACGCACTCCGGTGGATTACTACCGGTTGCAGACCCGCGGCGGCCGCGGCGTCCATACGATGAATGTGACGGCGAAGACCGGACCGGTGCACGACGCCCTCACCGTGGCCCGGGAAGACCGCCTTCTGATGGTGACCAAAAACGGCATCGCGATTCGAATGGACGTTGCGGACATCCGCCAAACCGGCCGGACCGCCCAGGGCGTTATGCTTCAGCGTCTGGCCACCGGTGATGTGGTGAGCAGCATCGAGCGGATGATCCACCAGCCGGAAGTTCTGGACGACCTGACAAGCAGCGGATGAATCGATCGACGTCTCAACGAGTCAATGGGTCAGCGGGGGATGCCTACGGCACGTTGACTCAGTGACGCCTTGACCATTCTGCAGTGATCATCCCATTTCACAGGAGACAACACGATGGAACTCGAAGGCTCGAAAACACTGGCCAATCTGATGGCCGCATTCGCCGGCGAATCGCAGGCGCGCAACAGGTACACCTTCTTCGCGAGCGTCGCCCGAAAAGCCCGCTATGAACAGATCGCGGCGATCTTTGAAGAGACCGCGAACAACGAAAGAGAGCACGCGAAGCTCCTCCTTCGCGCGGCCGGCGGCCTGAAGGGGAAGACCCTGGACAACCTTCTGGAAGCTGCCGGTGGCGAGAACCACGAGTGGACCTCGATGTACCCCGATTTCGCCAGAATCGCCCAGGAGGAAGGGTTCGCCGATATCGCCAAAATGTTCTCCGAGATCGCCGAAGTGGAAGCGCACCACGAAGCGCGCTATCGGGCTTTGGCGGAGAACGTGAAGAACGAGACCGTCTTCAAGAAGCCGGAAACGGTGAAGTGGATCTGCCGCAACTGCGGGCACATCCACGAAGGCCCGGAAGCGCCCGGCGTCTGCCCGCTGTGCAGCCATCCGCAGGCGTTCTTCGAGCGGATGGTAGAAGAGTACTAAGCAGCAGGGCTGAGATGTAAGGGCTGAGGGCTGAGATCCGGTTGGCCTCAGCCCTCTCACCTCAGCCCTCAGCCCTTCACCTAGGCTTCATCCTCCTGCTCGGCGTCGATCCACAACACTTCATCCGGGTCTATCTGGACGGTAATGAGGTTCGGACGGCAGCACACATCGCAATCCTCCGTGAACTGCTGGTGCTTGCTGGCGGTACGATCTACGAACAACTCGTTCGGCTCACCGCAGAAGGCGCAGGTGTACGTCTCCACACCCCCCATTTCTGCGCTGTCCGCCTCATCCTCGTCATGGATCACCACGTTTTCCAGTTCTGCAGTTCCGTTGTTCATGACATCGATGTTAGCGCGCGACGTCAGGGCGGACCACATGGTTTGAGGAGATGGCGCCACGCCGGAGGCGTTCTTGCGCCGAGGGAATCCGGTAGGGTTTACCGCGTGCCGAACGTTTCGCGCAGCAGGCGGGTGATGGTCTGTCGGCGTGCCTCAATGGTGGGGGCAAGCGAACCGCCGATAACCTCGACGTACATATGGATTCGGGCGATGGTGCCGCGTATGTAGCCGATCTTCTCTTCTTTCATCGGGTGGGTCACGCCGAGCAGAGTGACCGATTCGATGCGGAGTTGCTGGACCTGCGCGTGGCGGTAGAGCGCCATTTCAACCCCGTAGCGGAGTTCAGACACGTGTGAGGCCTCCAGGAAGGAGGAGCGAAGCATGCACCGCTGGCCCGAGATGTGCGGGGCTAGTTTCTGGGCGAGGTCCGTGAGGAACCGCCCTCCGCGAAAGACGCCGACGGTCATGTCTGCGCGACCGCTGACGACCGGCTCGACTAGATCCGCGATGTGATTCGGAGTCAGGCCGCTGAGGTCCGCATCGAGGAACAGAAGGGCATCCACGTTTGTCTGCAGGGCGCCGGCCATCATTGCCGCACCCTTGCCGAGGTTCTCCCTCAGGCGGAGCGCTTTCACGCCGGGAACGGCGGAAGCCTCCTGGTAGGTACGATCACCGGAACCATCGTCCACAACCCAGATTTCCGAGATTGCCGAAGAAGACGTTACCGCCTCCAGTACTCGAGTGATCCGGGTCTCTTCGTTATATGCCGGAATTATCGCCGCAACGCGAAGATTCATGTATCCCTGTAGTTCCCCTCTTGGCGAGACGCCTTATCACTCTATCCGCCGACCGCCGGGCAATTCCAAATCCGGGCTATAGCGGGAGTGCCGGCTGGTCCTCGGTCACTCTCGGAGACGAGCGCACATCCTCGGCTTCGGCCAACAGGGAATCCACGTCCTCGAACCTCCGGTAGACGCTGGCGAAGCGGATGTAGGCGATATCGTCGAGCGCGCGAAGCCTCTGCATAACCATCGCGCCCAGGACGCTGCTCTTGATTTCGGACTGGCCGGAGTTTGCGGCCGCGCGTTCCACTTCGTCAGCGATCTGGTTCAAAACCTCGGTGCTCACAGGGCGCTTGGTGCACGCCGCGCGAAGGCCGCGGAGGATCTTTTCCCGGTTGAACGGCTCCCGTCTCCCGTCGATCTTGATCACGACCGGCACGTTTACGTCCACTCGTTCGACGGTTGTGCAACGGCGCAGGCAAACGAGGCATTCGCGCCGGCGGCGGATGGTCTCGCCGCCGTCGCTGGAACGGCTGTCGATGACGCGATCGTTATCTTCTCCGCAAAACGGACACTTCATAGTTTTGAGATTCAGGTTTCAGGGTCGGCGCAGGCGTCAGACGAACGCTTCCCAGACCTCGTTGGCCAGGAAAAGGCCGCGGTGGGTGAGTCGAATTGCATCCGGCGTCACTTCGAGAAGTCCCTGCCGGGAAAGGGCCGCAATCTCGCCGGCGAACTCGGCGCACGGGTCCGCGCCGAACCGGCTGGCGAAGGCCTCGCGGTTGACCCCATCCAGGATACGAAGCCCCATCATCATGGTTTCGCCCATTTGGCCCCGTCGGTCAAGCCGTTCGCGGGACACGATGGTGTCCTTCCCAGTTTCGGCCAACTGAACGTAACTCTCCAGCCTGCCCTCCCGCGTGCTGCGTTCGCCGTCTGTATAGGATGCCGCGCCAACGCCGAACCCAAGATAGTCCTCATTGCGCCAGTAGATGGCGTTGTGGACGCTCCGTTTCCCGGGCCGTGCGAAAGCGGATACCTCGAAATGCTCGTAGCCGGCGGCTGTGAGCGTCCCGATGGCGGTCTCATACATTTCGGCTTCATCGTCCTGGCTGACTTTTGGCAGACGGCCCTGCCCGTCCCAGAGGGCGAACGGAGTGTCTGGCTCAACGATGAGGCTGTACGCCGAAATGTGCTCCGGTTCAAGCGCCAGTGCGCCGGCCAGGGTGTCGGCCCACTGGGCTCTCGTCTGACCCGGCAGGGCGAACATCAGGTCGATGTTGATGTTGGCGAATCCGGCGTCCCGGGCTAGGCGGACGGACTCGATAGCCTGCTCCGGGCTGTGAATGCGTCCGAGGGTCTTGAGAAGGCCGGCGTCGAGGCTCTGCACGCCGAAACTCAGGCGGTTGACTCCTGCTTCCTTCAAATGCCGGAGAAACGCTTCGGTGGTCTCGCCTGCCATGCGTTCCGAGGCGATCGTGCCAGGGTTGCATTCGACGGTCACCTCCGCGTCGGCGTCAAGGCGAAAGGTGCCGGTAAGCGCGGTCATGAGGCGCTGAATCGACGAGGCGGGCAAAACAGAGGGTGTTCCTCCGCCAAAGAAGGCGGATTGGGCGCGCGTTCCGGCGAACGGGGAAGCGAGTATGTCCTTCAGGAGAGCGCGGACATACCGTTCGCGGACCTCCGGCGCGTATACGCCGGAGTTGAAGTCGCAATACGAACACTTGCGTTCGCAGAACGGGATGTGGATGTACAGTCCGGGAAATAACGCCGTGGAACGCGACAGAACGGGGCCGGGGGAAGGGGAGGGTCGCTCCTTTGTATCCTGGGCCGGCGGCTTCTCTTGAATGATCACGTGTCCAACGCGCGAACCGCTGCGTCTTCGTCGTCGTAAATACCGAATACCGTATTCAGCCGGGTGATGCGGAGCATTCGATGAATGGCGTCATTGCAGCCGACCAGATTGACGGATCCGCCGTCCGGACGCACCCTCTTCGTCGCGCCCAGCAGAGTGCCGAATCCGCTGCTATCCATATATGAGACCTGCTTCAGGTTCACCACGATATGCCGGTGTCCATCATCGATAGTGTCGGAAAGCGCGCGTTTGAACTGCGGCGCCGTGTACAGGTCAATCTCGCCCGACACATCGATCACCGCAAAACGGCTGATGGCGCGAATCTGTGTTTCTAACCTGACTTCGTCCACGTTGTATTCCCTCCTCGATGCAGCTTCCAAAGCCGCTGCACACGAGCACCCAGTCCGAGGCAATCCTTTGCGAGCAAGCATGGCTCAGGCGCGCCTGCTCATGGCTTTCGCCACGTTCATATTATGTGTTCTGCTGAACCGTTGGCAGAGCCATCGCGCGAAGCCACTCATTCAGCTTGGCTGTTCTTTGCGCATCGGCCGGCGGAAGTACCAGCGGCCGGCCACGCCCGTCGAGAATGAGCCCGACCACGCCGCCTTCTACAACCGCGTGCTCGACTGTTTTGTTCTTTCCTGCCCCAAGATTCCAACCCTTGCCGGGATGGATTGTTACCGTCTTCTTCTCGCCGAGGGCGAGGGGGATCAGTTTCAATTCGCCTGTCTGAACGGCAATTTCAGCGCCGTCCATCTGCACGACAAACGCCGTGCCGGCGGCATTGGCGGGACCGACGCCGGCAACGCTGTCACCCAGTTTGATCAGGCAGTCACGCTCGAACACCTGCGCGGCCGCCTGCGGGTGGACGGTGGAAAGGATGCCCAGTTGGGGCATCATGAAGATGCTGTCAACGGCCAGCATGGTGATACCCACGGGCTGGTAGGCGTCGAGCATCATCAGAGCGGATTGCGCCCGGTGGGGCGCATGGCTGAGCACGCCGCCGGACCCGACGATCATATGGAGATTCCACAGGTTCACCAGCGTGGCGCCGCTGGCCTCCTGCGAAATCGCCTCACCGACCGTGCGGATCTTCTGTACACCTTTGAGACCGCGCGCGAGTGATTTATGGTGGTCGAAGGCCAGGCGCAGCGCCTCCCGCGATACGGCGTGCTCAATGAGAAGGTCTTCAAGGTCTTGCGGCACGGTCGTGGGGCGGATCATCTTGTTGCGCAGGCGGTTGCGTAAATCGTCGTCGCTGATCGGGAACGGGATCCACCGCTGAATGTTGGGAACGCCCGCCTCGGTGAGAACATTGCAGATGGAGTAACTCATGCCGAGGTTCGCCGATACGGTTCGATTGAAAACGCCATCGAAGACGCTGAAAACGTCGGTTGTCGCTCCGCCGATATCCACCGCCAGGACGTTGATCTGCATCTGCTCGGCGATGGTTTCGATGATTTTGCCAACGGCGTTCGGCGTGGACATGATGCCGGAACTCGTCCAGGTCATGAGTTTGCCGTAACCGGGCGCCTGCTGCATCACGTGCTGCAGAAACAGCTCGTGGATTGCTTCCCGGGCGGGACCGAGGTTTTCGCGGTCCATCTCTGGCCGAAGGTTGTCCACAACCTTGAGGTCCACGCGGTTTTCGAGCACTTCTTCCACTGGCCCCACGGCGTTCTTGTTCCCGGCGAAAATGACGGGAATTTTGAGCCCGATTCCCAGGCGCGGCTTCGGATCGGCGGCCACGAGCATCTGGGCCAGGTCCACCAGATGGGTAACGGTTCCACCGTCGGTCCCCCCGCTCATCAGAAGCATGTCGGGTCGCAATTGACGTATGCGCTCCACCTTTTCGTGGTCTTTGCGTCCATCGTCCACGGCCACGGTGTCGATGACGATCGCACCGGCACCGAGAGCGGCGCGATTCGCGGATTCCGCGCTCATCGTCTTCACCACGCCGGCCACGCTCATCTGCAGGCCGCCGCCCGCGCTGGACGTGCTGAGGTAAAGATCGGCGCCGGTCTTGTCGTCGCGCTGGGGGGTGATGATCGCGCTCTTGCCCTCGGCGCCCTTCGTCTCGTCCGTCACGTTCAGGAGAGTGCGGCCGGAGAGCTCTTCCAGTTCGCGAACGGCGTTGACGACGCCGACGGTGACGTCGTCGAAAGGCGCTTCAACGGTAGTGGGGGCTTCGCCGCGGGTCGTCAGGCGGTATTCGTCGCCACGCTTCTCGATCAGGATGGCCTTCGTTGTGGTTGAACCGCAGTCGGTAGCCAGAATGGTGGTCACATCATCTATGTTGATTGATATCTCGTTCAAGGGTCGCCTCTGTCCAGGTTAGGATGCTACACCATTCTATCACGTTTGGGCCTCCTCGTGTCAGGAAGGCTGCCAGGCGGTGTATCGGGCACGAAGTTTGACTCGCCGGCTGCCCGATGATATACTTGTTCAGGTGCCGCGGCCCGTTCGTCTAGCGGCCCAGGACGCCGCCCTCTCAAGGCGGAAACCACGGGTTCGAATCCCGTACGGGCTACCACTCAGATAACCGAAAGCGCCCCCGAATCCAACAGGGATTCGGGGGCGCTTCTTTGTGTCGGCCGGGCTACTCGTTCAGCAGGCTGCGAACGCGCTGTTGCTCAAACGCCTCAAGCAGATCCTTCATCAGCGCGGCGGCTACCTGCGAGCGTACGCCGATAACCCGGAGGTTCTCTTCTTCATCGAGCACGAGGACGGGGAACTCGTCATAGTGCTCCGATATGATCTCATCCGCGGCCTCGCTGTGCTCGCACCATGCGAGGAAGTCGTCGTACATGCCCGGCACAACCCAGCCATGCGCGAAATTAGTATCGCGCAGCGCCTCCATGACTTCTATCAGGAAGCCGGCGTCCACCGGGTTGTTTCGAATCCCGTCGCTATCGTTATCGGGTGTCCACTCAGGGGTCATAGTCCACCGTTGTTCAGCCTGGCCGCCGCATCCGCAAGCCACTCATTGATCTCCGCGCAGACGGCGTCAGCTTCCGCCCCCAGTATCCGTCGTACGTACGCCTGGTTCACTCCCAGCAGATGGCGGCGAACGTTGAGCACCTCGTGCCTCCGCCTCGCCGTGCGCGCCTGGGCAAGAAGGTTATTCAGGCGATCGTGCAGTCTGGCGCGCGCGATGCCCTTGCTTTCACGGTGCGGAACCGCCCGGCCGGTTCGCGCGATCTGCCTCCCGCCATTCGCCTCGAGAAACGCCTGCACGTGAGTGGCTTCCATACGGCTTTGCGCTTCCGCTTCCTGCTCCAGGAGCAGGTTCGCGGTGCTTCGAAGCCCGGATGCGAAGACCTCCGGCGGCAGTCCGCGTCGCAGCATCTCCCGCGACATGCTGTGCAGTTGTTCGCGAGCCGCCTCCGAAAGGGAAGCGAACTCCGGTATGTCCGCGAATACCTCTGCCTCTTTGTCGATGCACATGGCCGCCTCCAGAACGCCAGAAGAATCACGTCCCCCCATAGTCATTCTACTGCGGGACGTGGAACTCGCGCCACGAAATCGCCGATTGCGCTAAACTGCGAAAGACAACTGAGGGGACAAGCGAGGGGATCATGTATCTGATTGGCGTTGACGTTGGCACTACTCACAGCAAGGCGGGATTGTTCCGGGAGGACGGGACGTGCGTCCACGTGGCCCGTCGCGAAACCCCCACTCGCTGGGATCCCGATGGTCCCGAAACGTACGATCCGGAGGAACTCTGGAGCGCCGTATCCGGTGCCGTCCACGAAGCCGCGGAGAAGGTTCCGGGCGGGAATATCGCCGTCGTGGGCATCGCAAGCCAGGCCGAAACCGGCGTGCTGCTGGACAGACGGTCCGGTGCTCCCAGATATCCCTTCGTCCCGTGGTTTGACGCCACCTCGGCGGCGCAGGCCACGCTCCTCGCCAAAGAGGACGATCCTTTCTCGCGCTTCCAGAAATCCGGCCTCCGCGCCAACCGGAAAGTCGGACTGGCGAAGATACTCTGGCTGAAGCAGCGCGACCCGCGCCTCGTGCAGGACGCCGTCTGGCTCTCCGTTTCCGACTATATCGCGTGGCGCCTGACGGGGGTCCAGGGCACGGATTACACCCTGGCCGGGCGAACATTCGCGTACCGGATGGACACGCTGGAGTGGGATGCGGACTGGATTTGCCACCTGGGCCTCGATCCGTCCATGTTCCCCCATGTCGCGGCGTCGGGGACAACGCTTGGCGATACCCGTGGCCCGGGTGCGGAACAGGCTGGGCTCCGCGCCGGCGTTCCGGTTGCCGTCTCCGGGCACGATCACGTTCTCGCAGCCCTTGCCGTCGGAGTCGTACAACCCGGCCGGGTGCTCAACTCGATGGGAACGGCGGAAACGCTGGTCGGTGTCGTGGATGCGAAGCCCCTCACGCGCGCACAATTCGATTCCAGCCTCAGTTTCGGCAGGCACATCTCCCCTGGACGCCTGTTCTGGATGGGTGGGCCGCCGTCGTCCGGCGCTTCCGTTGAATGGATTCGAACGCGCCTTGCGGACCCGCCTCTTTCTTACGCGGATATCGAACGGCTCGTTGGAGAAGCCGGGCCGGAACCCACCGGGATCCTCTACTATCCGTACCTTGCCGGGTGCGCCGCGCCGTGGCCCGAGCCCAGGATGCGCGCCGCCTTCATCGGCCTCGACGACGAACACACGCGCGCGCACATCGTCAAGGCGGTGCTCGAAGGTACGGCCTACGAACTCGAAGCGGTCCGGCGCGCGGCCGTGGAGGCTACCGGGGTCAACACAGACGTCATCCGGGCCGTGGGTGGCGGGACGCTCAACCACTCCTGGATGCGCATCAAGGCGGACGTTTCGGGTTGCGATTACGACGCGCCGGACATCCCGGAGGCAGCCGCGCTTGGAGCGGCCATCGCGGCCGGCATCGGCGCCGGTATCTACCCCGATGTCGATGCAGCCGTGAGGGCTGTGGGTAACGGAATATCGGCCGACCACTATTCGCCGGACCCCGCGCGTCATGACGCGTACAGACGGGTGTACGAACAGGGGTATCAGCCCCTTCACGACGCGCTTCGCGCAACGGCAATCGCGTTGGGCGACATGGCGCGGCAGTAGGGGTTACGTCTCCGAACCACGGCGCCGGCCGGCGTCGTCTCAATCAGTGAAACCTCGGCGCGCCGCGTTTGCGTATACGTGTTGTAACCGCCCCTCATGAGGATGCTATGCCTGTTGCCACAATCACAGATATGACGGTCTGCTACGGCTCGAAAGCCGCTGTCAGCAATATTAACGTTGAAATACCCGAGGGTTGCACCGGTCTCCTTGGCCCGAACGGCGCCGGAAAGACGACCCTGCTGAAAACCCTTCTCGGCTTCCTGCGACCGTCCCACGGTAACGGCGAGGTTCTGGGTCTCAATATCGCCACCCAGGGTCTCCGGATCCGCCAGTGCGTGGGCTTGATGCCGGAACAGGACTGCCATATCCCCGGCATGAACGCCGTCACGTTCGCCGCCTACGCGGGCGAACTCTGCGGAATGCCGTCGAACCACGCGATGCGGCGCGCCCATGAGACGCTGGAGTACTGCGGGCTGGGGGAAGCGCGCTACCGCAATGTGGAGACCTATTCCACGGGCATGAAGCAGCGCATCAAATTGGCGCAAGCCCTGGTTCACGGTCCCACTCTCCTGTTTCTGGACGAACCGACGAACGGCCTTGACCCCGCCGGCCGCGACGATATGCTCGGTCTGATACGCGACATATCTCACGGAAAGGGGATACACGTCGTGCTGTCATCCCATTTGTTGCCGGACGTCGAAAGGACCTGCGACAGCGTTATCGTCATGCGCCAGGGCAAGGTTGTTGAGCACGGGGGAATGGGCGAGTTGAGAAACCTGGGCGGGCGGCAGTTTGTTGTCGATCTGCGCATTCCATCGGAGCAGTTCGCCGCGGCCGTTGTGCGGGCCGGGGCGCAGGTGATCGGCCAGGCCGGCAGCCGGTACCGCCTGGCGGTCCCGGACGGCGAGGCCGACTGGGGCCGCACGCTCTTCCAATGCGCACGGGATTCCGGCAGCCAGCTCCGGTCGTTCCAGCCGGCTATGCGCTCGCTGGAGGAGATATTCATGGAGGCAGTGCAGTGAATCCGAACGAAGCCCCCCCCGTCGTCGCATCACCCATTGCAGACCTCAGTTACCGGGGGTACGACGGCCCTCTTCGCGCGCACCCGGCGCGCTGGTGGATCGTCGCCCTGGCCGGAATCCGCGCCGCCTTCAAGAATCGGTGGTTCTGGGCTTTGGCCGCCGGCGCCTTCCTGCCATATGTGTTTCACGGTCTCATCTTCTACGTGACCACCGTCTTCGCTCCGCAGGGGGGAGGGGGGCCGCCGATGATGGGTTCTGATGCGAACGGGCAGCGATACGCGATGGTCTTTTTCCAGGCCTTCACCGGATTTGAGTGGTTGTGGCTGTTCGCGATTGCGTTGATGGTCGGCGCCGGTTCGATCGCCTCCGACAATGGGGCCAACGCGCTCCAGGTGTACCTGTCCAAACCGATCACAAAGGCCGACTACCTGCTCGGGAAGTGGATGAGCATTTTCCTGATGGTATCGTTCGTAGCATTGGCGCCGGCCGTGCTGATGTACGCGTTCCTCGGCGCCGCTTGCGCGAACCTCGGTTTCTTCAAGAATGAACCGTTGCTTTTCCCGCACGTCGTCCTCGCATGCCTGATCCCGGGGGCGATCCATGCGAGCCTTCTGGTGGGGTTTTCCGCGTGGTGCACGAGCAGCCGGATCGCGGGTGCGCTATACGCGGCATTCACATTCGCCAGCAAGATCCTGGTGGGCATCCTCTGGATGGTCCACTACGACCACAATCCTGCGAAGGGCCTTCTGTTGCAGCACGGCAGCGTCGATGGCGTGATCTCGGGCCTGGCCCAGCGGGTGTATGGAATCGCGGTCCAGGTGTCTCCGATGTTTCGCCGTCGCGCGATGATGGGTGACCCGATTATCCCTCCACCCAACGTGCTGGCGCTCGGCGGCATCGCTCTCGGGGCATGCCTGCTCGCGATCGCCGCCGCGAGGTGGAGGATCCGCGCCGTGGAGGTGGTACGAGGATGATCGAACTCAATCACGCCTCCCGCTGGTATGGACAGGTCATCGGCGTCAACGATGTGTCGTGTGTCATCACGCCTGGCATCACAGCCCTGCTGGGCCCGAACGGCGCGGGAAAATCAACCGTGTTGAAACTCATCACCGGACAGTTGCGCGCGACGACGGGCGTCGTTTCGGTCCTTGGCCAGATGCCGTTCGCCAACCCGGCCGTAGCGCGCCACCTGGGGTACTGTCCGGAGATCGACAGTCTTTATGACGACCTGACCGGAGTCGAGTTTGTCACGATGCTGGGGGCAATGTCCGGGCTTCGCGGAAGCACTCTCAGCGATGCGGTCTCGGAATCCATCGATTTGGTCGGGATGTCTGAGAGCGCCGGGCGCAAGATCGGCGGCTATTCCAAAGGCATGCGACAGCGCATAAAGGTCGCGCAGGCTATCGTTCACGATCCTGCTGTGATTATCCTCGACGAACCTTTGAACGGACTCGACCCGGGCGGCCGCCGCGAGATGACCAACCTGTTCACCGCCAAGGCGGAACAGGGGAAGTGTATCGTCGTCTCCAGCCACATCCTGTATGAAGTCGAGCAGATGACGCGCAATATCGTGCTGATGAACCACGGGCGCCTGTTGGCCCAGGGTGATATCTACCAGATAAGGTCGCTGATCGACGCCCATCCGCATCGGGTGGCCATCGGAACGGACAAACCGCGCGAATTGGCCCGTGAACTGCTTGCGTTCCCGGACACCCTGAGCATCCGGATTGGAGGCGCGTACGGCGACGGCCTGGAGGTTGAAACGCTGGCGCCCGAGCGGTTCTACGACGCGCTCCCGTCGCTCGTCCTGGACGGCGGCTACAACATCACCAGTTTCGAATCGCCGGATAATAACCTCGAAGCCGTATTCCGCTACCTGGTTGGAGACAGCCAGACCCCCTCGGCGCCACGCACAGTGTTCGGCCCGCCCGTGACGAAGAAACCATGACCATGTTGTACCTTATCAAGCCCGCGCTTAAGGAAGTGTCGCGACCCGGGCGCGCACTCATCGCCACCCTGCTGGCCCTTGCACCCGCCGCCATCGCCCTCGCCTGGCGATGGTCTGCCGGTCCGACGCACTTCCCCCGCGAACTGGCATACAACTCGCTGGAATCCGGCTTCGTCTTCAGCTTCACGCTCGTCATTCTGACCGTGATGCTCGCAACGGGGGTGATATCGCAGGAACTGGAGCAGAAGACGATCGTTTACCTGCTGACACGCCCCGTGCGCCGGATCAGCATCCTGCTCTCACGATTCGCCGCGGCGCTCCTGATGATCGTGGCTACCTCCTGGGTATCCACGCTGGCGCTCGCGCTGACCACATACGGTCTAGCTCATCTGCACGGCTCTCCCGTAGGTCGAGACCTTCTCATCCTGCCGATCGGCGCGCTGGCGTACGGCGCGGTCTTCCTCTGCCTGGCCACGCTGATCGCCCGTCCGCTCCTGTGGGGCCTGCTGTTTGCGTTTGGCTGGGAGTGGTGGGTGCCCAGTCTGCCAGGCAACTTCCGGATGGCTTCACTGATGGCGTATCTCCGTGTCCTGGCCCCACATGCCACCCAGGACGGCGGGGAAGCCACGGACATCTTCGCGATATTGTCCGGGCTGGTGCCGACCAAAATCACCGCCGCTCTCTCGTGGGAGGTCTTGCTCACCGTCATCGTCGTCGCCATGGCCGGCGCGATGGTCGTCTTTTCGACGAAGGAATACGTTCCGCGGGATGATGCCATTTAGACACGCTGGTCGTGTCGACAAATACTCGGAACGAGACCTATAACTCGCTTACACGGCGTTCAATCCGGAACGCTGAGGAAAGGAGCGAGTTTTATGCCGCGTGTAGTGCATTTTGAGCTGCCGGCGGACGATCCCGAGCGGGCTATCGCGTTTTACACCAGGCTCTTCGGCTGGACTTTCGACAAGTGGGGCGACGAGGATTACTGGCTGATAGGCACCGGCGCGGAAGGCGAACCGGGCATTGACGGGGGAATGGGGCGGCGCTCGCCTCACAACGATTTTGTCGTCAATACCGTGGATGTCGCGGATCTGGATGCGAGCGTCCAGGCCGTCATCGCCTGTGGCGGCTCCATCGTGATGCCGAAAACGCCGATTCCCACCGTGGGCTGGCTGGCGTATTGCACGGATACCGAGGGTAATCGCTTCGGTATGCTGCAAAGCGACGAAAAGGCCGGCTGACCACCCCTTGTTACTTCGGCGCCGGCGCCGGGGTCCCCAGACGCGATTGAGACGCCCCGGGCCGGACGGCCGTCGGACATTTAGGCAAATCTTCCGGAAATTCAAGTTGACAGTTGTTATAGAACACTATAAAATACTGTGGGTCGTGATTGGCCGTGAACCAGCTCCGTTGGCGCGACCAGCCGCACAAATGGCCGCCCGCTTCACCCTTCCTGCGGCCTTGCTCGGATAGTCACAAAATGCTACGCCTTCATCGACCTCTTGCCGAGGTGAACACCCTCCGGTTGGTTCACCCTCGTTGGCCGGCAAGGGTTGCGTACCGTTGCGGTGCCGACAAAACAACCGCAGCGGGACGCCATATGCGAAGACTCCGTGCACGGCGACGGAGTGCCAGTACAATACACGCAGCGAAAGGACAACCGCATTGAAATGCCAATTGCTTGTTCCCGCGCTCGCCTGTGCGCTCTATGCTTTTGGGCCCCCGGCCCACGCGCAAAGCGTCACAGGTGCACCCGTGGACCTCACACCAGGCAGCATCTCGGGAGACATCTGTCCGCGCCTGAGCCAGGACGCGTCAAAGGTCTCCTACGCCGCGCAAAAAGGTCAATGGGACGCCTCATATACCTATGACAACACCATTGTCATGAATCCCGACGGCTCCGGCAAATACGTGCTGGAGATGCAGACTTACTTCGGCGGCATGGATAACTGGGGCTCGCTCAACGCGAACGGCTCCAAAATCGTCCTCCAGAAGACCGGTGACTATACCGTTGAACCGACCAGCCTGTACCTCGCGACGATCAATCCGTTCGTGTCAACCCGCCTCACCTCCAACAATTACGACGGCTGGCCCACCTGGAAGAGTGACGGCACCATGATCGCCTTCGTGTCGAAGCGCCTTAACGGCCCCAACGGCACGTACCAGTTGATGATGATGAAGCCGGAACCGGAGAGCGCCACAAACGTGCCGGTTCAGTTGACAACCTGGGCCGATGGCGAAGCGGCTATGCCGTATGGCACACCGGACGGCAAGATTCTCGTCCTGAAGAAGATCAGCGATTACCAGCAGGAGATCTTCCGATGTGACTTCGCGGACTCCAACGGTGACGGCGTAGCCGATAACCTCACGCAGGTCACGAACCTCGGCCGATTCATCACCAGCGTCAGTCAACCCGTTGCGGGCGGCAAGATCTACTTCGCCGCTACCGGGAATGACGGCAAGAGCCACGTCTTCACCGTCAACAACGACGGCTCCGGCCTTCACCAGGTGACCGGAGGAAACTTCGATGAAGCCAGCCCGTATGCCGCCGGCAACAAACTGGTAGCCTCGATTAACGACCCCAATAACGGCGTCAATAACTACGACGTCATGATCTACACCCTGAACACGGCTGCCGGCACAGGCACTGTGTCCGGTAAGCTCACGACCTCCGCCGGCGCACCGCTGGCAGGCGCGTCCGTTGCCGCCTATGACGGCGACACCGGCGCGGGAGACGCAACCACAGACGCGAACGGAAATTACACCCTCACACTTCCGGCCGGCGGCTACACCCTGGTCTTCGCAACCAACACACCCACCGTCTATGAGGTCAAGAGAAGCGTTGCCGTACAGATTGGCGGCGCAACCACTCAGGACGCCTTTACCACCCCCGTCGCCTCTCCTCGCCCGCGCGGAACCATCGCCACCATCAAGGCCGGCAAGGTTGAAGTAAAATGGGCGGCCGCCGGAACCCCCGACGGCTACAACGTCTATCGCGCCACTGCGGAGACGGGCCCGTGGACCAAAATTACCTCAACTCCGGTCTCTCCGGTCGATCCCGTCAAGTACATTGACAATACTCCCGGCAACCTTGCCTCCGTGTTCTACAAGGTCACCGGGGTCACCGGCGGCGTTGAAAGCGCATTCTCCGAAGTAGCCCAGGCGGCCAACAACCTGCTGTGGAATCCATCCTTCGAACAGGTTGACAGCACCACCGGCGAGCCCATTGGCTGGACCTACGGCACGTGGGGCGGCGATGGAACGCACGGCACGTCGACGGCGATCAAAGCCGATGGAACCCGCTCTATCTTCATCAAGACCGGCGCAACGGAACGCGGCGCCGGAATGTACCACCTCGACCTCCCGTTCTATCCGCCAACCCAGCCGGGCGTGGCGATGGTGGAAGGCGTGTGGGGCAAATTCACCGATACCAATACCACCTGGCCGCTCGCACTTATGCAGGCCCCGTGGGTCTCCGCCTTCGGATACATCCCGTGGTGGTATCCTCAGGACTGGGTCCAGGGACCCGGCCTCAGCCAGTGGGACACCGACGGACTGACGGTCGGCGGCGGAGACACGCCGTGGACCTGGCTCTACAACACCAATAACGTCGTCGAGTGGGAGTTCACCCAGGGCACGCGCTTCTCCATTCTCTGGCCGAACGACGGACTTACAACGCTCGGATCGTCTACCGCCTACGCCGACGACGCCACTCTTCAAGTCAAGCGCTTCGGGGCGACGGGCTGGGTCATGGGCCGAATCCTCGACACCAACGGCCACGTGCCCTCGGGCATCACGGTCACATGCGGCGGAAAGTCCATCGCCACCACCTCGTCCGATCTGTTCGTCATTAAAGACGTGCCGACCGGCGACCAGACACTCACCATAAAGGCCCCCGGCCAGCCGGACTACACGCTCGCGATTGGCAACTATGGCGGGTACATGATGCCCACCGTACACGTTGTGCCTGCCGCCGCAGCGCTCATTATCAAAGGCACAGTCAGATACCCCAATGGAACGCCGTGCCCGGGCGCGGACGTCCGCCTGATCACGTGCGGCGCGGCAGACGCTCAGGTAGCCGAGTTCACGACCACCGCTGACGCGAACGGCGCCTTCAGTCTCGGATCCGACACCGTTGACGTATCCAGCCAGTACGTAAGCCACCTCGTGGCTCATAAGAAGGGGTTCCTTTCCGCCCGGCTCGATGTGAACTTCGGGCTATCCGGCACTTCCGCCGGCAACGACATAACGCTCATCCAGCCGTCGGCTTTCATCGAAATCGCCAAGACTGCCGCCACCATTACGATCGACGGCCATGTCAACCCCTCTGAATGGGCCGGCTCTCAGGTGATCCGCACCAAGGTAGCAACCAGCGCTTCCCGCGTCCCCACTGTGAACACGACTATCTATGCGCTGTGGGACTCCACCAACGTCTACTTTGCGTTCATCTGCGACGAACCGAATCCTGCCGGCATCTTTGCCGACCCCTCCGTCTCCCTGTGGGGCGCACCGCCATACTGGAACGGCCACGATATGGCTGAACTCCGCATCGACCCGACCAACGGCTGCGACGCGGGCCAGGGCCACGAGTGGTGGCAGATCATGAACAATACGGCTACGCCGGTGTTCAACGACAACATCATCTGGCGCCGTGTCGCCGCGTCCCTCTGGGGCGACAATTCGCCCATCAGCGGCTACGAAGTCGCAAGCTACATCGATACCGCCGGCTTGAAGTGGTACCAGGAAGTCAAGATCCCGTTCGCCAGCCTGTCCACAACCTACGGGATGACCGTAGGCACTCCAGCCGTCGGCGACGAGTGGGCCATCAACCTCGCGCGGCAGCGCCATCAGCCGGACCCGGTTGGCGAAAGCTCCTCCATTGGGGTTATTCCTCCCGGCCAGGACGTCAGCTCGATCGCCCACTTCGTAACCACGTCAGCCGCGTTGCCCAAGGGTGACCTGAACGGCGACCGCGTCGTTAACCTCACCGACGCCGCTATCTCCCTGCGCATCGCCGCCGGTCTCGAATGGATCGACGGCCGCTTCGCCCAGGCCGACATCAATGGTGACGGCAAGGCCGACCTGTCCGACACCGTAAAGATCATCCGCAAGATCAACGGTCTGGACACTTCGTTCTAGAGCGACCTGCTTGTAGTTGGCCCGGGGACCGCAGCCAGCGGTCCCCGGACCAACTCTCACTCCCGCCAACCCGATCGCACGGTATTGGATAATGGAATGGCAAATCGCAAGCCACGGATGTGGGGATTCACACTGATTGAGCTCCTGGTGGTCATCGCCATCATCGCCATCCTCGCCGCCATATTGTTTCCGGTTTTCGCCAAGGCCAGAGAGCGCGCCAACTCCGCCAGCTGCCTTTCGAATCTGAAGCAGATGGGCACCGCGGAGCGGATGTACATCGATGACTACGACGGCGCACTAGTGCCGTACGGAATCAGCGAGGATGCGGCGCACGGCGGTTATACGACCACCTTTACCAAGCTGCTCGAAAAATACTCGAAGAACGTTACGATCTTCACCTGTCCGTCGGACCACCTCCAAAGGGACAAACTGACGGACCCCAACATCTATTGGCCCTATACGACAACTTACGGATGTAACTGGTATATATGCTCGGCCACGGGCTCGGCATGGTTCGGAAACAAGGCGTACTCCCGTAAGGAAACCCGGGTGAAGGAACCTGCAAACACCGTGTGGTGCGCGGATACCGCTGCGATCAAGCACGATAACACCTCCTCAATGGAGGTGAGCCAGTGGAAGGAAGACCTCGTCATCGCCAGGACGCTGTCCATCTATTTCTTCTACCTTCCAGTGGACGCTGAGTCCGGGAAACGGGGTGATTACGGTTGGTATACGGAATCGCCCTGGCTCCGGCCCAGGCCGGCCATTGTGCGGCCCTTCCCACGGCATTTTGGCCGCGTTAACTGCGTGTTCTTCGACGGCCACGCCGCCGCGGTTCCGGGGGCGAAATTCGACCCCGATCATTACCCGCAATACAGGTTCGGCCAGCAGGAGTGCATTTGGGATAACCCGACGACCCTGCCATAGGGCCGTTTCCCGGTCCGACGCGGGACGTCCGGCGGAAACCCATGCGCCAGCCAATGCCTCGGAGCCTCGCGCGGCTGAACGTCTTTTCAGAACAACGCGTCGATCGCGGACGAATCCACGAGCCGCCAAGACCCAGGGGTACCCGGCATGAACCAACAGACAGGTGATTTTGCGCTCTTTGACGCGGGTTGGGTCGAGGGACTTATCCGAACCGAGTTTCTCAACCGCAGCCAGCAGGGGTACGAACTGGACGGAATTGACGCCTCCCTTTCCGCTGCGTCCGGAAACGTCGATGCGCTTTGGACGGTCTATGAGGCGCTCCTGAAGACGGTGATTGCACCGGAATATCCCTACACGGAACCGAACGATCTGGCCGCCATCCGTTCCCTGCGCCCGCACGGTCCTCGCCGGCTTCCGGTCAACCACAGCAGCGTCCAAATGCGCGACCGCGTGCACGGCGCGCTTCTGGGCAGAGTCATCGGGGTCATATTGGGGCGTCCGGTCGAGGGTCTTGATATAGACTCCATCCGCCAGCGCCTGGAATCGACCGGAGACTATCCGTTGGCCGACTACTTCCGCCGGTTCTGGACACAGGGCGGGGTTCGCCAGGAAAACGGCTATGCTTCCTTCCGCAGCACGCGCGAAGGCCTCCGCATGCTCCCTGGGGCGGAGCCGGACGATGATCTGAATTACGTGATGATCAATCTTCGGCTTCTTGAGAAATACGGCGCCGGCTTCACCACTATGCATGCCGGCTACAACTGGCTGGAATCCTTCCCGGTAAACTGGGCGTGGGGCCCCGAGCGGACCGCGTATCTGAATCTCGCGCGTTACACCGACCAGGGCGATCGGTGGCGCTCCATCGAGCCCGAAGCGCTCTGGCGGATCACACACCACCTGTATGAGTCAAGCGAACTCATCGGCGCGCAGATACGCGCGGATGTTTTCGGCTATGTTCTTCCCGGCAAGCCCGAACTCGCCGCGGAGTGGGCGTGGCGGGACGGAGCGCTTACGCACGTCAAGAACGGCATCTACGGCGAAATGCTGTTCGCGGCGGCGATCGCGGCGGCGTTCGTCGCGGAGACACCACGGAAGGCGATCGAGATCGGCCTCTCCGAGATTCCCGATAGCTGCCGTCTCGCGGAGGCGGTGCGAAACACCCTCACGTGGTGGGATGAATCGCACGACTGGCAGACCGTCTATTCACGTATCGCGCCCGCATACAACAAATACCAGCCGGGCGGAACCATCAATAACGCGTGCATCATCGTAAATGCGCTGCTGAGCGGTGCCGGCGATTTTGAACAAACCATGGCGATAACGGTCATGCAGGGGCAGGATACCGACTGCACCGGCGGCACCGCCGGCTCCATCATCGGCGCGTGGCTGGGCGGAACGGGGATCCCCGCGAAATGGTCCGATCCATTGGCCGATACGTTTGAGACCGCCATCCCTGGCGAAGGCCGCAACAGTATTCGGGCCACCGCCGAACGCATTCAGCGCTTGTCGCTCGGACTGGCAAGTGCAGGCCGGGAGGCTGCGTTCCGATGGGATATCTGAACGTGCCACCGGCCGTTCTTTCGGTTGCGGGCCTCAACGTGGTTGCGAAGACAAGGGCGATGCCCTCCCTGAATTCGTCTACCGTGACACAGAATTTCACCTGAGGGGTTGACAATTGTTATAGTACACTATATCATCATGGCAGGGACGAGTCCCGGAACAGACGGGGACACGAGTCAGGGCTCCACGCCAATGGTCGGATGAAAGTGACAAATATGAATGACGCTCGCAGACGAGCCTTTACACTGATCGAGTTGCTGGTGGTGATCGCCATCATCGCGATTCTTGCCGCCATCCTGTTCCCGGTCTTCGCTAAGGCCCGCGAACGGGCGAAGGCCATCAATTGCATTTCCAACCTGAAGCAGATGGGGATCGCCTCGAAGATGTATGAAGGCGACTACGACGATTTTCTCGTTCCGTACGCTCTCGGCACAACGGCCACGCGCTTCACGAAGCTTCTCCAGCCATACACGAAGAGCCTTGAAATCTTCACCTGTCCCAGCGACCTGCTTCGCCGGGACAAGCTGAACGATCCAAGCTACCCGCAATATCCCACAACCTATGGCCTCAATTGGTATATCAGCAGCGGCGCCGGCGTGTTTGCAGGGGTGTTCTACGCAGGCCGCCCCACCAGTTTCGTCAAGGACCCTTCCGGCACCGTCTGGTCCTGTGACTGCGCGGTGATTGACGGGTCAACAGCCGACAAGGCGCCGATCGACTGGAAGGAAGACAAGAAGATCGCGCCGACGTACAAAGCCGACATCTATTATTTCTACCTGCCGTGGGATACCTGGGGTTGGAGTGGCAAGGGTCTTCAATGGGTGCGGCCGTTCCCGCGACACCAGGGCCGTCTGAACGCGATGTTCTTCGACACGCACGCGCAGGCGCTTTCGGCAGACAAGATTCCCACCAAGGCCACCGACAACGGCGCCCCTGGCAATATGTTCGACAATTTCCCCGGGTAGCACGGCCGGCAACCGGCGGGCCGGCGCGGCGAACCAGGATTCGCGCGCGGACAATAAGTTCCGCCGCGACAAGATGTCCGGCGAGATCCCATCTGCTAGGCGGCGCGATGGGATTTCGCCGGGCTGACCATTCTGGGGTGCACCCGTTGCTCCGCGCAACGGGCCACCAACAGCCCCTAAGGACAAAGACCACCGAAATCCAGCGTTTCGGTGGTCTTTGTCCGTTTGATGCGAACCGAAGTGGCGGAGCTATCGGACCGATGCGTGGGGGCTGCGCGGAGGCGCGATCGCCTGGGCGATCGCCTTCTCGGCGAGCGGCGCCATTACCGCATAACCCTCGGCGTTCGGGTGAACCCCGTCGCCCGACCATTCGGCCTTGAACCCGCCCTTGTCATCGACCAGGGAAGTGTAGTAGTCCAGGTACACCGCGCCGTGACGCGCCGCGTATGTCTTGAGCCACGTGTTCAGCGCGCGGATCTTGCCCACCGGTTCCAGTCCCTTCCGCCAGGGAAAATCATATGCCGGCGTAATCGAAGCCAGCACCACCGCGATCCCGTTGGCCTGGGCGATGTCAACCATCGACATCAGATTGTCCTCGATGGCCTCCGGGGTTGTGGGGCCTGTGTTGCCGGCGATATCGTTGATGCCGGCCAGGATGACCACCACCCGCGGCTTCAGAGCTACCACGTCGGGGCGGAAGCGGATCAGCATCTGCGGGGTTGTCTGGCCGGATATCCCGCGGTTCACGTATGGCTTGCCCGGGAAGAAGGTGGCAAGCGCCCAGCCATCCGTTATCGAGTCGCCCATAAAGACGACGCGATTCTCGTGGGGCTTGGGCGCGGCCAATTTGGCGTTGTCTGCGGAATAGCGGGCGAGATTGGGCCAATCTTGCTGCGCCATCGCGGGAGCCTGCGCTATAGCCGAACAAACAGCGAACGAAAGAGCGGCGGCCGGGACCGCTCGCGAAAGGCCTTTGTTGAACATGATGTACTCCTTAGGGTTTTGCGGAAACGACGCCTCGAAGCTCTGAGGTCTGCCCGCTCTGATAGAACCAGTATACAACCCTGATGGGCGGGATAGACTGCCCGCGCGGCGGCAATGAGTCAGGCGCACCGTGTCGGATGCAGGCTCGGTCCCTGGACAGGGGGGCGGACGGCGGCCTCACTTGCCAGTCTGCGATAGGCCGGGGTAACATAACGGTCAGATGCCGCGAGCGCCGTTCCGAACTGGGACGCGCCGGGACGACCTCCTCGCGACCCGCCTTGGCTCTGCAACAAGGAGGTTCGTATGTGCCGCATGATCAGGTACGCTCTCTTTTTGATTTGGACCGGGTGTCTCGGCGCGCATGCCGTGGGAGCCGCAGATCCCTACACTTCAGTTCCCTTTCAGGCCGTTCTGAAGACCGCCGGCGGACAACCGGTGAACGGCCCAGTGTCCGTGACGTTCCGCATGTATTCAGTCCAGTCCGGGGGAACGCCGGTGTGGACTGAAACTCAGGCGCTGACGGCCGGCCAGGGCGTCGTCTCCACGATGCTGGGCGCCGTGACCCCCATTCACGACACATTCAGCGGCAGCCGGTACATCAGCGTGCAGGTGGGGTCCGACGCGGAAATGGCGCCGCGCACGATGCTGGCCGCCGTGCCGCTGGCGCTCACCCTGCCCGGTGTCTATCCCGATACCGGCACCGGCAATGTGTCACTCACCGGGAACCTTGGCCTGGGAACCAACGCGCCGGCTTTCAAACTCGACGCCCACGCGCCGCAGGCCGTGGCGAGGCTCACGAGCAACGCGAACGCGAATGGTTCGGTGATCGAGCTTCGTAACGACACCGCCTCCGCGGGTACGCTCGGGGCTATAAACTTCACCAGGTTCAACGCTGGCGGCCTGGAGTACCCCGGCCAGATTGCTTACTACAAACCGGACGCGCTGGCCTTTCGCGTGGGCGGAACCGAGCAGGCACGGCTGACAGCATCGGGGCGCTTAGGTATCGGGACCTCTCAGCCGGGGTTCCCGCTGACGTTCGGGAGCGCGCTGGGCGATAAAGTAGCCCTCTATACGGCGGCCGACGGAGTGAACAGCGTAGGGTTCGGCGTTCAAGCCAGCCTGCTGCAAATCCACTCCGACACCCCCACGTCGGATATCGCCTTCGGCTACGGCTCGAGCGCCGCCTTCACGGAAAACGTGCGATTCACCCACGATGGCAAGGTGGGGATCAGCACACAGGCTCCGGAACGGACACTGGACGTCCGGTATCAGGGCGACAGTGGGCGATCATCCCTGCGGGTCCAGAGCAACGGGTTGGGAGGTTCGGTCCTGGAACTGCAGACCTTGAATCCCACCTGGGGCACAATCTACGCGGACTTTCTCGGAGAGATCCGGTTTCTGGGAGGCAGCAATGTCGTCGGACAGATCACGATGAATCCTCTTTCGGTGATGTCCATCAGCACGCTGGGGTCCCCGCGCATAACTATCGCGGCATCAGGACGCGTCGGCATCGGCAACGTGAATCCGACGGAGATGCTGGATGTGGCCGGGAATGTGAAAGCCCTGAATGTCACAGTCCCGTCCGATTCGCGCCTGAAGAAGGACATCCGCCCGCTTACCGCCGCGCTGGAGAAGGTGGAATCGTGGAACGGAGTCACGTACAACTGGAGTCCCGAGACCTTCCCGGGCCATCACCCGCCCACGGGGCGGCAGGTGGGGCTCATCGCCCAGGAGGTTGAAAGAAGCTTGCCCGAGGTCGTGCGAACCGATGCAGAGGGCTACAAGTCGCTCTCGTACCAGAACCTGGTGCCGGTGCTGGTGGAGGCCATCAAGGAACAGCAGAAGCAGATCGGGAACAAAGACGCGCGGATAAGGGAACTGGAGAACCGCATGACGCGACTGGAGCGCGCTCTGCTCAAACGAACGCGGTCGGGCCGCTGACCAGGTGTCGCCACGCGCAGGAAGGCCCTGGCCGAAATGGCCGGGGCCCGGGCTTTACCGGCCGAAGCTGACGTATCGGAAGCCGGCGGCCTCCATTTCGGATGGGTTGAACATGTTGCGCGCATCGACCAGAACCGGCGTGCGGACGGCTTCGCGCAGCCGGGCCGGATCGGCGGTGCGGAACTGAGGCCAGTCGGTGACGAGCACCAGAGCGTCGCAATCCTGCGCCAGGTCGTAGATGTCCGAACACATCCGGATCTCGGGGATTTCGACGGTGGCCCTTTCCATGGCGACGGGATCATACGCCTTTACGCGCGCTCCGGCCTCGAGGAGCCGGTGGGCGAGGGTCAGGGCGGGGGCGTCGCGAAGGTCGTCTGTATTCGGTTTGAACGCCAGGCCCATCAGTCCGATCGTTTTCCCCTTGACCATCTTCAACTCGTGCTGTATCTTCTGGAAGCACTCTTCGCGAAGCTCCATGTTCACATCCAGCGCGGCGCGGATGATCGCCGGGGTGTGCCCGTATTGCGCGGCGATGTGCCAGAGCGCGGAGATGTCCTTCTTGAAGCAGGAGCCACCCCAACCGAGCCCGGCTTCGAGGAAGCGGTGTCCAATGCGGCGATCGTATCCGATGCCACGGGCCACCTGTGTGATGTCCGCGCCGACGTGTTCGCAGATAGTGGCCATTTCGTTGATGAAAGACACCTTCAGGGCCAGGAACGAATTTGCCGCGTACTTAATCATCTCCGCCGATGCGAGATCGGTGACGAGGAACGGAACCGGCAGACGGAGGTGCGGCGGCGGCATGAGGCCTGGAACGGCCACGCGACCCTCGATGAGCGGCGCGTACAGACTTTCCATCACCCGGATAGCCCGTTCGGAGCGTGTGCCGATCACGATGCGGTCCGGATAGAAGCTGTCCGCGATGGCCGACCCTTCCCGCAGGAACTCGGGGTTGCTCACCACGTCGAAATCCGCCACGAAATCGCCCGCCGAATGGTTCTGTGTGAAGCCATCCTGGAGCACCATTGCCACCCAGTCGCCAGACCCCACCGGCACGGTGGATTTGTTGACGATGACGCGATAGGATCCGTCGAGTGCGGCGCCGATCGCGAGCGCAACGGTCTCGACCTGGCACATGTCCGCCGAGCCGTTCGCGGACATCGGCGTCCCGACGCAGATGAAGATCACCTGCGCCCGGCTGACCGCTGCGGCGAGGTCGGTCGTGAAGGTGAGACGCCCCGATTCCGAGAGAGACGCGATGATATCGCTCAATCCCGGCTCGTAGATGGGTACGGCACCGGCTTTCAATGCCGCAATCTTCGATGCATCGTTATCAACGCAGATGACATGATGGCCGATTTGAGCCATTGCGGCCCCTGTAACCAGCCCCACATATCCGGTGCCTACAATCGCGACGGACATCGGTCTGCCGCTGCGGTCTTCTGCTTCAGCCATAGTCTTCATATCCTGGGAGTTCGGGCCTGCATTGGCGGGCTTTCCGGGGGGACCCTCGTCTCCCCGGCGTAACCCGTCGAATCAGATCACCAACCGGTCGCCACGATTCGCAAGGGAAAGGGTGGCCTGCGGTCGACCGGGAATTGGCGTAAATCTCACGCTTGCGACCGCGCGAATCACGGGAACGGGCCGGGCGGAGTGAACGCCATAATCCAGAAAGGGCAGGCCGTACGGCCTGCCCACGCACTTGGTGCTTGTTCTTTTCTGGCTGCCGACCTAGGATTCGAACCTAGGACCTACTGCTCCAGAGGCAGCCGCTCTACCAGCTGAGCTAGTCGGCAATACTGACATTATTCTAACATGCCGGGCCCGAAGTGTCAATTCACCGCTCACGGCACCGAAAGCGAATTCATCTCCGCCTCATATCCGCTTCCGCGCGGCGCGTAAAGAGGGTGGTCACTTCGGCGAAGGCCATGGCATATTACGCATTGGATACCGATTTCCACGGCGCCCGGGCATCATTCGGCGCCGATGACATATCACCGACCGCCGCGTCTGGGCCACTGGCGCGTTCATGAGAGGAGGTATGCGGATGAGAAACAGGCTTTTGCTGCCCCTGGTATCCCTTGCGCTTGCATCATTGCCATCCTCGGCGGCAGACTGGTACGTCACAACGGGCGGCACCGGAACCCAGACGGGCGCAGACTGGGACAACGCGCTGCCCACCATTTCCAAGGCGATGCAGCTCGCTTCCAGCGGGGATACCATCTCCGTCTGGGTGGGCGGGTACCACGAGCGGATCACCCTGAAGTCCGGTGTCCACCTTGTCGGAGGTTATTTCTTCAACGCGATCCGGCTTCCGTTCTGGTCGATTATCGACGGTGACGGTGGAGGCTCCGTGGTCACGGTTCAACCCGGTTCCGGGCCCAGCACAGTGCTGAACGGTTTCACCCTCCAGAATGGCAGCGGGACGCGCAGGGATGCGGCGTCGCCCGATATGTTCGGCGGCGGCATCTACTGCGCAAACGCGAAGCCTACCCTCCAATACAATCACATCACCGGCTGCCGCGCCACGTACGGCGGCGGCATCTACCTCGATAACGCCGCAGCGGACATCTCCCTGTGCCATTTCACCAACAACCGGGCGGTGGACGGTGCTGGCATCTTCTCCAATAACGGCTCGCCCCCTATCTACATCTGCACCTTCCTCCGGAATGTGGCGTACAGGAACGGCGGGGCGGTGGCGGGCAGCGTGACTCCCCTGATGATGCTGGCCTGCAACACGTTCGAGGCAAATAGCGCGTCGCACAATGGCGGTGCGGTGTTTGTGAACGGCGGCACGCTTTTGAACAATACCTTCATACGTAACACCGGCGCCGCCGGAGCTGTATTCGTGGACGCCGGGAATCCCGTCCAGGTCGTCAACAACATCGTCTCCCGCAATGAGACCGGCGTGGCGATAGCGCCGGGCGGCAGCGTTTCCATTCATCATAACGACGTGGTGATGAACGCGTTATTCGATTATTCGGGTATCGCGAATCCCACGGGTCAAAACGGTAACATCAGCGCTGACCCTGCCCTCGCCGATCCGCTCGTGGGAGACTATACGCCGTGTCCCGGGTCCCCCTGCATTGACAAGGGGGACGACTCGCTCGTCCAGACCGGGTGGAATGACTACTACCTGAAGCCGCGGATATCGGGCGTCTCCGCGGACATCGGAGCGGCGGAGTGGCAGCAACCCACTGCGCCGAAACCGCTGGCGGTCCGCGTGCGGCCTGACGGCGACGATGCCAATGACGGCGCCGATTGGGCGCATCCAAAGCGCACGATACAGGCAGCCGTGGACAGCGCCATCCTGTTGGACAGGGAGGTTTGGGTGGCCGCCGGCACATATGGCAATGACGTCAATATCCTCAAGGGCAACGTCATGCTTTACGGCGGCTTCGCCGGCGACGAAACGATGCGGAACCAGCGTAATCCCGCTGTCAACAAGTCTATCATCGACCGATGCCTGGTGCAGATTGCGGATCTTCCCAGAAAAGACAACCGCACGATAGTGGACGGGTTCACCATCCACGACGGCAGGGGATACTCGTCCGGGTTGTCCTACCAGGAGGGAGGCGGGCTAGATATCAACGGTTCCGCGCCCATCATCTCTGGGAACACGATCGAGGGCAACTATCTGACCACTGTTGACAGCTATGGTGGCGGACTCTACGTGGGATACACCTCATCGTCCTCGAACACCGATAGGCCGTATATCTCCTGCAATGTCATCCAGGGAAACTATGCGCGCGTGGGAGGGGGAATCTACATCACCTACTCCGATGCTTATGTCCGCAACAACGTCATCGAGATTAACCACTCCGAGACTCGTAACACCTATCCGGGATTCGGAGGCGGCATTGCCACCGAACACGCGACGGCGACGATAACGGGCAATACCATCCGAGGCAATCACGCGGACAGTACAGGAGGGGGCATCTATTGCTACGATCTGCCGGTCGTGGTACGGGACAATGCTGTTGTCGAGAACACGTCTGACGAGTTTTCGGCAGGCATCCATTGCTCAACTGATGCCCAGATACTCAATAACGTCATAAGGGGAAACGTGAGTTCGAACTCGGTCGGAGGACTGTCTTTAAAAAACGGAACGATCACCCTCGCAAACAACCTCATCGCCGTGAATAAATCCACGTCTTATGCGGGGGGGCTATGGGCGCATGAAGCAAGCGTGAACCTTTACAATAATACATTCGCCAGCAACGATCACGAGGCGGTGGAGATGATCTCGACTGCGGCAGCGCATACGCTCAACGTGGCCAACAACATCATCACTGGAAGCGCCACCGGTATCCTGATAAACGCTCCGGCCCCATCGACCGTCACGCTGTCCACAAACTGCGTTTTCGGCAACATTACGAACTATACCTACATCGCTCCGGGCGCGTCCGATATCCAGGTGAATCCCTTGTACGTAAACGCCACCGGCGGAGACTATCGGCTGCTTCCCGCCTCGCCCGCCATCGACGTCGGTACGGACAGCGCGGCCACCGGCGACTGGGACCTCGATGGACGGCCCAGGATACAGGGCAGCCACGTCGATATGGGCGCCTATGAATATGTGGCTGTCGCGCAGACGGGAGCGGCAGCGGCGCTCACCGCGTTGAAGATCGCCGCGGGGCTGCAGACGGCAACGCCGTTTGATAAGATGGCGCTTGATGTGGAAAGCACCGGGACGTCGAACGGGGTCATCGATCTCGGCGATGCAGTTCGCCTGCTCCGCATGGCCGCGGGTCTCTGAAGGCTGTCGCTTGAACCAGGCTGGCGGAGTCGAAGGACGCCATGCTGCCGGCTCCTTCGATTACGTCCGCACGCTCGTTACGCATCAGGATGCCTCGAACATTGATTGATCAGAGGTATTCTGAGCGTAACGGAGCGAAGTCAGCCTGTCCTGAGATTGCCTAAGGAGGCGGAACGGAGTCGAAGGACTACCGCCAAGCACGGTTGTCGGGTTTGAAGGTTCAGACGCCACCCTTCATCGCCCTGGCGATCTTTGTCCAGGTGTCGCGGAGGGTTGCCGTGCGATTGAAGACCAGTTTGTCGGGGGTGGAGTCGCTGTCCACGCAGAAATACCCCTGACGTTCGAACTGGTACCGCGTTCCCGGCTTGGCGCCGACGATGCCTGGCTCGACGAAGCAGATTGTTTCCTTCAGCGAATTCGGGTTCAGGTTGTCGAGGAACGTCTTGTCATCCTCTACGTCGTCCGGATCCGGCTTCAGGAAAAGGTGGTCATATAGGCGCGCCTCGGCGGGCACCGCGTGTTCCGCGGAGACCCAGTGCATCGTCGCCTTCACCTTGCGGCCATCCGGCGCATCGCCACCGCGTGTCGCGGGGTCATACGTGCATTGAAGCTCCACGATTTCGCCGTTCGCGTCCTTCACGACGCCCTCGCACCGAATGAAATACGCGTAGCGAAGGCGGACCTCCCTGCCGGGAGCGAGGCGGAAGAATTTCGGCGGCGGATCCTCGCGGAAGTCGTCGCGCTCGATGAAGAGCTCTCGACCGAAAGGCACCTTTCGGGTGCCGGCGTCGGCATCCTCCGGGTTGTTGACGGCGTCCATTTCCTCAATCTGCCCCTCGGGATAGTTCGTGATAACCACCTTGATCGGATCGAGCACCGCCATCACGCGAGGTGCGCGCTTGTTCAGATCGTCGCGCACACAATCCTCCAGCACAGCAACCTCGACCATATTGTGCGCCTTGGCGACACCGATTCTCCGACAGAATTCCCGGATGGCTTCGGGCGTGTAACCGCGCCTCCGGAGTCCGGCGAGGGTGGGCAGGCGCGGGTCGTCATAGCCGTTGACGTAACGTCCGTCCACAAGGTCGATGAACCGGCGCTTGCTCATGACCGTGTAGGTCATGTTCAGGCGGGCGAACTCGATTTGCCGCGGGTGGTAGATGCCCAGTTGGTCGATGAACCAGTCATACAACGGCCGGTGGTTCTCGTATTCCAGCGAACACAATGAGTGCGTAACGCCCTCGATGGCGTCCTGAAGCCCGTGCGCCCAGTCGTACATCGGGTAGATGCACCATTTGTCGCCCTGGCGGTGGTGCTCGGTGTGGCGGATACGATACATCACCGGATCGCGAAGGAGGATGTTCGGCGAGGCCATGTCGATTTTCGCCCGCAGCGTTCTCGCGCCGTCCGGGAATTCGCCGGCCCGCATTCGCCGAAACAGATCGAGGTTCTCGGCGATTTCGCGGTCACGGTAGGGACTGTTGACTCCCGGCTCCGTAGGCGTTCCGCGCATCTCGATCATCTGCTCGGCCGTCAGGTCGCAGACGTAAGCGCTGCCCTGATTGATCAGTTGAACGGCCCATTCGTACTGCTGCTCGAAGTAATCGGAACCGAAGAAGAGCCTGTCGCCCCAGTCAACGCCCAGCCAGCGCACATCCTCGACGATTCCGTCCACGAATTCCTGCTCTTCTCTCGCGGGGTTGGTGTCGTCGAATCGCAGGTTGAACAACCCGCCAAAATCCTGGGCGATGCCGTAGTTGACCCACAACGCCTTGGCGTGGCCGATGTGCAGATAGGCGTTCGGTTCCGGGGGAAAGCGGGTGTGCACGTGGTCGAAGCGACCCTCGGCGAGGTCCTGCTTGATGAATTCGCGTATGAAATCGGTCGGTTCGGCGCGCCCGGCGCCAGTCTCAGTGGTTGCTTTGTCAGTATCGTTCATAGTCTCATTCTATCTTGTCGGCGGAAACGGCCGTACATCAGGTCCGGGAAATCACAGTGAGATCATGGTGGCACGACTTGCTGGGTTGGTCAAAGGCGGCCCAACGCCCCACGGCGGCGCGCTTGATTGACCCCCGCACCCCCGCGCCGTATAATGTGCATGTGCGGGGTGTGGCGCAGCTTGGTAGCGCGTTCGCTTTGGGAGCGAAAGGTCGCTGGTTCGAATCCAGTCACCCCGACCATACTGGAACACGGATGATGGAAGATGGACGCTGGATTGGGCTTCCTCACCGAATCCTGCAGGAGAACCCCATGGAGAACCGCCGCCCGGCACGTTCATCTGCCCCGCCCATCGATCTTCAAACCCCTGTTACTTTCGTAAAGGGGGTGGGGGAGACCCGGGCGAAACTCCTCGCCAAACTCGGCCTCATCACCGCCGGCGACCTCCTGACGTACTACCCCAAGCGCCACGAAGACCGCTCCCGCGTCTCGCTGATTTCCAACGTTGAGGACGGCGAGGCCGCCGTTTTCCACGTCAAGATACTCGGCGCCGAAACCAAGGCCACCCGGAGCGGTGTACGGCTCACCAAGGTCACCGTTGAGGACGCATCCGCGATGGCGGGTATGACGTTCTTCAACCAGCCCTGGCTCAAGGATAAGTTCTACCGCCTGCGCGGCCAGACCGTGCCGGTGTATGCGACAGTGGCGCGCGATTCGTACGATGGTATCCTCGAACTCAAGGACGCCGAGGTGGATGACGGCACCAATGCGTCGTCGATGATGCTCGGTCGCATCGTGCCGTTCTATGGCCTCACCGAAGGCCTTCCCCAGAACACGATGCGGCGCATTATGCAGGCCGCCATCCCGGCTCTGGCGCCGCTTGCGGCCGAACCTCTGCCGTCGGACCTGCTCGATCGCCTCGATCTGATGTCGGTGGACGAAGCCCTGCGGCAGTACCATTGGCCCGAGTCGCTTGAAGCGTGCGAGGCCGCGCGGCGGCGGCTCGTATTCGAAGAGTTGTTCCTTCTCCAGACCGCGCTTGCCATCCGGCGCAAGCATGAAGTCCTGGATATCCCCGGCATCGCCTTCGAGATACCCCCGGGATTTGAACGTGAGTTCGAGCAGACACTGCCGTTTGAGTTCACGGCCGCCCAGTCTCGGGTCGTGGATGAGATCCTCGCCGATATGCGCCTGCCCAGGCCCATGAACAGGCTGCTTCAGGGTGACGTGGGGAGCGGCAAGACGGTGGTTGCCGTTGCGGCAATGGCCGCCGCCGCGCACTCCGGTTACCAGGCCGCCGTTATGGCGCCCACGGAAATCCTTGCGGAGCAGCATTACCGCAGCATGAGCGCGCTGCTCGTTCCGCGCGGCCTGAGCGTCGAGATGCTCAAGGGCAGCATGACAGCCAAGGAGAAGCGCGAAGCCCGCGACCGCCTCGCGATGGGCCTCAGCCCTATCGCCATCGGTACCCACGCGCTCATCCAGGACGATACCGTTTTCCGAAACCTCGGCCTGGTGGTCGTGGACGAACAACACCGCTTCGGTGTCGAGCAGCGCGCCAAACTCAGCCAGAAAGGCACTTTCCCTGATACGCTCGTGATGACCGCTACGCCGATCCCCCGGACTCTTGGCCTAACCGTCTACGGCGATCTGGATATCAGTTCCATCAACGAACTGCCGCCCGGCCGCAAGCCGATCAAGACCCATATCAAGCGGCCACAGGACCGGCAGTCGGTGTACGCAGCCGTCGAACGTCTCATCAACGAGGGCAGGCAGGCGTACGTTGTCTGTCCACTTGTTGAGGAGTCGGAGAAATCGCAGTCGCGCGCCGCGACGATGCTGGCCGAGGAACTCCAACGAACGGTCTTCCCGCATCGCCGGATCGGCCTCGTCCACGGCCAGATGCCGTCCGCGGAGAAGGACGAGACCATGACCGCATTCCGCGCGGGGGAAATCGACATCCTGGTGGCGACAACGGTCATCGAAGTCGGGGTGGACGTACCGAATGCGACGGTGATGGTGGTGGAAGGCGCGGAACGCTTCGGCTTGAGCCAGTTGCACCAGTTGCGCGGACGGGTCGGGCGCGGCGCGGAGCGCAGTTTCTGTATCCTCATCGCGAACCCCACCGTGGGGCAGAGCGACCAGCGGCTCGACATCCTGGCCAACTCCACGGATGGTTTCGAGATCGCGGAGCAGGATCTGCGCCTGCGCGGCCCCGGCGAATTCCTGGGGACGCGCCAGAGCGGGATGCCGGGTTTGAAGATCGCGAACATCATCACGGACATCGCGATCCTGTACGAAGCGCGGGAGGCGGCTCTCGTCCTCCTGGCGGACGACCCCACGCTTTCCAAGCCCGCGCATCACCCGTTGAAGACCGCCATCGAGCGGGACTATGCCGAGTTCGCGCTGGCGAACGTGAGTTGAAAGCGGTAACCCAAAACAGCAATGATGTAGCGGGGGTTCCCGAGCCGTGCCGAAGATTGGCAGGCCGGCGGACCTTCGTTTCACGTTCAGATGCCAAACGGACGCACAGCCATCTATCCGGGGACGTTCGATCCCGTCACCAACGGGCACGTTGACGTCATCGAGCGCGCCGCCCGCGTTTTCGAGCGGGTCGTTGTCGCGGTCGCCGATAATGCATCGAAGGACCCGCTGTTCAGCGTCCCGGAACGGGTCGAGTTGCTGAGCGCGGTGACGGTCGGACTGGAAAACGTTTCGGTAACGTCGTTCCACGGCCTGTCCGTGGATTTTGCGAGGTCGAACGAGGCAACGGTTCTTATCCGTGGATTGCGCGCCGTTTCCGACTTCGAATACGAATTTCAGATGGCGTTGATGAACCGCCATTTGGCGCCGGACGTCGAGACAGTGCTGATCATGACGGATGCCGAAAAAGCGTTCCTCAGCAGCAGCACCGTGAAGGAAGTGGCGAGGCTGGGCGGCAACGTGCACGGCCTTGTTCCCGACGAGGTAGAGGCGGCTCTTCGGGCAAAAAGGAATGAGCAGCCACGAGGATGATCGTGCGAAGGGCAGCGTATGCAGGACTCCATAGCCAAATCCAGGGGCGATGACAGCGTACTTCAGATGATGGATGAATTGGAGGACCTCATTTCGGAGGACCTCAAGGTTCCATTCGTCAATCGCGCAATCTGGGTGGACGTTGACGAGTTCTTCGCCCTCACGAACAAGATCCGGCTCGCGTTGCCGCAAGAGGTCCGTCGCGCGGACAGATTTGTGAAAGACGCCGATCGCCTCACACACGACGCGCAGGCCCAGGCCGCTCACATTGTGGATGAGGCGCGCGCCGAGGCGGACAGGCTGATCGCGGAGGCCGCCGAAAAAGCGCGGCTTGCCACCGAGTCAACCGAGATCAACCGCGCGGCAACCATGCGCGCCAAGCAGCTCATGCAGGACGCCGAGGACCACGCGCGCGAGATCAAGAAGGGCGCAGACGACTACGCCCGCGAAGTCCTGGAGAACCTCGATAATTACATCGCCCGCGTGATGTCAACGATCCGCCAGGGCAAGGACAAACTGGACACGAAGCGTCCGTAACGCGCCCGTCCGGCAAACTCATGAATGAAGGAAGGCTCTGATGCCTCTCGCAGATATCCTACAGCGCTCCAAAGCGCAACCGCAGCGAATCGTCTTCCCCGAAGGCGAAGAGCCACGAACCATCCAGGCCGCACAAATTCTGGTGCGCGACAAGATCGCGTATCCTATCCTGCTCGGCAATGTGGACGCCATCAAAGCCGCCGCGGCGGCGTGCCAGGCTGACACTTACGGTGTGACCATTATCGATCCCGCCACCTCCAGCCTTCGGGCGCAGTTCGCTCAACGGTTATTTGAGCTACGCCAGAAGAAGGGCATGACCCTGGAGCAGGCAAGCGAACTTGTCCTCAACCCGATGTATTTCGGCGTTTTGATGGTTGACGCGGACGAGGCGGACGGCGAGGTTTCCGGCGCGGTACACAGCACCGCCGACACATTGCGCCCGGCCTTGCAGGTTCTCGGCGCGGCGCCCGGCACACCGCTCGTCAGCAGCGCGATGGTAATGGAGACTCCAAAACCTGAATACGGCGAGAAGGGGACTCTCGTCTTCGCGGACTGCGGCCTCGTGGTGAATCCAAGCGCCGAGGAACTTGCCGCCATCGCATTTTCGACGGCTCAGACGGCGCGCCACTTGTTGGATATTGAGCCTCGCGTCGCGATGCTTTGTTTCAGCACGAAGGGAAGCGGCAAAGGCGACGTGGTTGATAAAGTCGCGGAAGCTACGCGGATCGTACGCGAGCGGTATCCGGTTCTCGAGATTGATGGCGAGCTTCAGGCGGACGCCGCTCTGGTGCCGTGGGTTGGAGAGAAAAAGGCGCCGGGGAGCCCCGTCGCCGGCCGCGCGAACGTTCTGATCTTCCCGGATCTGGCGTCGGGCAATATCGGTTACAAGCTGGTTGAACGCCTCGCGGGAGCACAGGCGATGGGGCCGATCCTGCAGGGCTTGGCCAAGCCGGTAAACGACTTGTCCCGCGGCTGCAGTGCCGCGGATATCGTCAATGTGGCGGCGATCACAGGGCTGCAAGCTCTCGGCGCCAGATAGCAAGACTCCAGGGGGCTACAGCGCTGAATCGCGCGCAGCCCCCTTGTCACGTCGCCGGTTCGGCCGGCATACAGGAATCTGAATGCACGTACTCGTAATCAACAGTGGCAGCAGCAGCGTTAAGGCGCGGTTTATCGAAACCGAAAGCCGTGCGCTCCTTGGCAAGGGATTGGTGGACCGGATTGGTTCGCCGGAATCGGCGCTGGAATGGACCGACGATGGCAACGCTATCAAGGGCAGCCTGGCCAACGCTACCGTCGAATCCGCGGTGGACCGCCTCATTGGCCTTGCCGAGGGATTGGGTACGATCGGCGCGGTCGGTCACCGCATCGTCCACGGCGGCGAACTGTACACCCGTCCGACCCTGGTAGATGATTCGGTCGTAAAAGGTGTTGAGGACTGCGCGGCGTTCGCTCCGCTGCATAACCCCGCCCATGCGGAAGGACTGAGGGCCGCGCGGAAGGCGCTCCCCCACGTTCCCCACGTCTGCGTGTTTGACACCGCGTTTCACGCCACGATCCCAGTCTACGCCCACCGTTATGCGATTCCCACGGAGTATTACGAAAACTATGGCGTCCGCCGGTACGGGGCGCACGGCACATCGCACCAGTACTTGAGCGCCACGGCAGATGAATGGCTCGCCTCCAAAGGCGTCCCGGCGCCCCATCGAGTCATCACCGCCCACCTGGGCAACGGTTCCAGCATCTCCGCGGTTCGCGACGGTGTCTGCGCGGAGACCAGCATGGGATTCACACCGCTGGAAGGCCTGATCATGGGCACCCGGTGCGGGGACATGGATTGCGCCGTGGTGCCGTTCCTGATGGAACGCAAGGGGTGGTCTCCCGCGGATGCCGACCGCTTCCTGAACAAGGACTGTGGCCTCCTTGGTGTCAGCGGTGTCAGTTCCGATATGCGCGACATCGAGCGCGCCCGTTCCGAGGGGAACCCGGACGCCACGCTGGCTTTTGACATGTTTTGCTATCGTATTAGGAAGTACGTGGGCGCGTTTACGTCCGTACTGGGTGGATTGGATGCCCTCGTTTTCAGCGGCGGGATCGGCGAACACTCCGATGCCGTACGACGGGAAGTGCTGGCCGGTCTTGGTTGGCTTGGCCTGCGCGTCGATGACGTCGCCAACGCGGACCCGCGCGGCGACGTTTGCGTCATCAGCCAACCCTCAGATGGCCCGGTGGCGCTGGTGATTCCCACGGACGAAGAGGGGCTCATTGCGCACCAGACGGCGGATGTCGCGCTTCAGGCGGCGCGCTGACGGCTGCGACGGGTACCAGGACCCGTGAACAGCCGGGAGGATGGACGGATGCCTGTACAACTCGATCTTTCGGAACTGCTTCACACGCCCGGGATGCGCGTGCCGTGCGATGTGGACGTTCCATGCGACAGCGACCTGGAACTCGATTGCGAGGGGTCGGTCCCGGGGCGTCTTGTCTTCACAAATACCGGGAATCTGCTGGTTGTCCAGGGCAGCGTCACGGTGACGCTGAAAACTCAGTGCCCGCGATGTCTGGCCGAAACGGCCCAGCCGCGGGAGGTCCCGGTTGATGACGAGTTCACGGTTTACGAAGACCACGTAACCGGTAGAGCCGACGATGATGAGGGCTTTGCGGATCCGGCCCTGACGGCGCTCTGGCAGGAAGGCCATATCCTGAATCTGACGGAACTGGTCCGGCAGAGCATCGTGCTGGAGTTCCCCGTGGAACCGCTTTGCCGCGAGGATTGCAAGGGGCTGTGCCCGGTCTGCGGGTGCAACCGTAACGAGAAGGAGTGCGACTGCGCTCCGCCGGTTGTTTCGCCGTTCGCGGTCCTGGCCGGTCTTTACAAACAGGACGCTGATTGACTATGGTACACCGGCGTCTGATTTTTACTTTCGCCCGCCAAATGCGCGGGTGAGCGCTTGTCCGGCACGATGCCGGTTGTCACGTATCGTCGAGACATATTGAGGCGGCGCCGCCGCCAGGGAGTTATCACAAATGCCACTGCCGAAAAGAAAGACATCGCGCTCCGCACGCAATCAGCGGCGCGCCTCGGCCTGGCGCATTACGGAGCCGGCTATCGGCACCTGCGCCCGTTGCCATGCCGCCAAACTGCTTCACCATGCCTGCCCGGCCTGCGGCTTCTATCGCGGCCGGCGCGTGATCGCGGTCAAGACGAAGGGCATGGAGGAATCCTGATCCCGTGACGCGTGTCGCCATCGATGCTATGGGTGGCGACCGGGCACCGGCGGAGATCGTGAAGGGCGCCGTTCTGGCGCAGTCCACGGGTTGCTCCATCATCCTGGTCGGCCAACCCGATGTGATTGAAGCCGAACTGACAGCATGCGGGGCCACTACGTCTCCGCGACTGTCCATAGTCCGGTCCGATGACGTTGTTGCCATGGACGAGTCGCCGGCCGCGGTAGTCCGCAGCCGGCGCAGTACGTCCATGTCCGTGGCACTGGAACTGGTTAAGCACGGCGAGGCTGACGCCGCCGTCAGCGCCGGCAACAGCGGCGCGATGATGGGCCTTGCCATGCGAACGCTCGGCAGGATCAAAGGCATCGAACGTCCCGCCATTGCGACGGTCTTTCCGACCCCGACCGGCGAGGAAACCGTGCTTCTGGATTCCGGCGCCAATGTGGACTGCAGCCCTGAAAACCTCCTTCAGTTCGCGCTGATGGGCAACGAGTTCGCCAGGGGCGTGCTCAATGTGCGCCAGCCGAGGGTTGCCATCCTCTCCATCGGTGAAGAGTCGTCGAAGGGAAACGCGGTCACCAAGGAGGCTGCGATCCTCCTTGGCGGAGCCGACCTCCGGTTCATCGGAAACATCGAAGGAGGGCGTCTCTTTACTGGAGATGCGGACGTTATCGTCTGCGACGGCTTCGTCGGCAATGTGGCTTTGAAGGTCGCCGAGGGTACGGCGGAATTTGTCCAGGCGATCCTCGTCCGGGAGTTCCGCGCGTCTCCGTGGCGCATCAGCCTCGGCCGTCTCTGCCAGCCCATCTTTCAAGCATTGAAGGCGCGTACCGACTATGACCAACGCGGTGGCGCGCCGTTGCTCGGCGTGAACGGCGTCGTCATCATCAGCCACGGACGCTCCAATGCAAAAGCTATCCTGAATGCAGTGCGAGAGGCCGACGAGGCCGTCAAACACAGCGTTGTGTGCCGAATCTCCGCCGCGGTGGGCAGCTGAGCCGGACCAGGTCGCGACCGAAAGCTACCAACCACGCCCCCACCTGTAAGTAATTAAGAGCATGCCCAGACTCCCGTATGGAATACGTATCGCCGGACTCGGCTCGTGCCTTCCGCCCCGCATCCTCGGTAACGAGGAGCTGTCGCAGATGGTGGACACCAACGACGAATGGATCGTCTCCCGAACCGGCATCCACGAGCGCCGGATAGTTGGCGAGGGGGTCAATACGTCCGATATCGCCACGGAAGCCGCGCTTGCGGCGCTGGCGGACGCGAATACCGATCCGGGCGAAATCGGGCTGGTCATTGTGGCCTCCGCCACGCCGGACATGCCGTTCCCATCCACCGCGTGCCTTGTGCAGGACCGCATCGGCGCGCCCAACGCAGGCGCATTCGACCTGAGCGCCGCATGCTCCGGTTTTGCGTACGCCCTGGTTGCGGCGGCCGGCTTGCTGGGTGAGGGTGGCCTGGGAAAGGCCCTCGTTATCGGCGCCGAGACTTTGAGCCGCATCACGGACTGGACGGACCGTTCAACCTGTATCCTCTTCGGTGACGGCGCGGGCGCGGCTGTCATAGAGCGCTGCGAGCCGGGGCAGGGGATGCTGGCTTGGGAACTCGGCAGCAACGGGGCGGGCGGCGTGCATCTTCGCGTTCCACCGCCCGATCGAAAGATCATCCAGAACGGGCGCGAAGTCTATAAGTTCGCGGTCCACACGCTTGGCGAGAGTGTGGCGCGGGTGTGCGGGATGTGCGACGTCAGCACGTCGGACCTCGACTGGATCGTGCCCCATCAGGCAAACACACGCATCTTCGAGGCGGCCGCCAAACGGTTGGAAATCCCCATGGCCCGCGTTTATAGTAATCTAGACCGGACCGGCAACACGTCGGCAGCGTCGATCCCGATTGCCCTGGCAGAGATGAAAGCTGCGGGATTGCTCGTGCCCGGGCAATTGGTGGCGCTGTCGGGCTTCGGTGGGGGGCTTACCTGGGCGACGGCAGTGCTTCGCTGGGCCTAGGGACCAGCCCAACCCCGTCTGTATAAGCGGACTATTGGCAGGGAGGTCGTGTGTACGTTGAGTAGTTGGGCGTTTCTATTCCCGGGACAAGGCGCGCAGGAAGTCGGGATGGGGCAGGCCTTGGCCGAAGCCCATCCGGCGGCGATGGCGACGTGGGAACAAGCGGAAGACGCGCTGAACCTGCCCGTCCGTGACATCGCCTGGTACGGCGACGCGGAAGCGCTGGCCCGCACAGACGTCACCCAGCCGTGCCTGTTGACCGCCGAGGTTGCCGCCTTGCAGGTCATCCGGGAATTTGGGCTGAAGCCCGTCGCGGCCGCCGGGCACTCTCTCGGTGAGTACGCGGCGCTTGTCGCCGCCGGCGCCCTGTCATTTTCGGATGCGGTCAGGATTGTGCGGGTCCGCGGCCAGGCGATGCAGGACGCTGCTGAACGCTCCGGAGGGGGCATGGCCGCGGTGATCGGCGCCGATGAGGGTGAGCTGGAGGCGTTGTGCGCGGAAATCGGCGGAATCGCCCTCGCGAATATCAACGCCCCGGGACAGGTAGTCGTGTCCGGAACCGACGCCGGATTGGCTGCGCTTGAGGCCCGTGGCAAAGAGATCAAAGCGCGGAGAGTCCTCCGGCTGAACGTCGCCGGCCCGTTTCATTCGCCGGCCATGCAGCCCGCGGCGGAATCCGTCGCCTCGGCCCTGGTATCGGTGACAATCCACGACCCGCGCATCCCGGTTTACGCGAACGTGACCGCACTGCCGGAGGCGACTGCCGCTGAGGTTCGCGCCAACCTCGGCGCTCAGGTTACGGGCCGCGTGCGATGGGTTGATTCCATCCGCAACATGGCTTCGGCGGGTGTGTTGTACTATCTGGAACTCGGGCCGGGGACCGTTCTGGCCGGCCTGATCAAGCGCATTCGGCCCGATGCAACCGTGTTCTCCGTAGGAGACCCAACGTCGCTGGAGTCGTTCAAGGTGGAAGCAGGCTTATGAGTCTCATCGGGAAAGTGGCCATAGTAACGGGTGCCGGCAAGGCCGGCAAAGGCATAGGGCAGGCGTGCGCTCTCGCCTTGAGCGCTGCCGGAGCGAAGGTTGTGGTTGCCAGCCGGACCGAAGCGAACGCTCAAACGGTTGCGGATGAGATCCGCGCGGCCGGAGGCGAAGCGCTCGCTCTCGGCGTGGACGTGAGCAGTGCGGAACAGGTAGAGTCTATGGTGGCGGCTACGCTCAGCGCTTTCGGCAGGGTGGACATTCTCGTCAACAACGCCGGCATCACGCGGGACGGGCTGATGATGCGGATGGGCGAGGACGCGTGGGATTCCGTGCTGGACACCAATTTGAAGGGCGCCTGGCTTTGCCTAAAGGCCGTTGCGCGGCCCATGATGAAACAGCGTTCCGGCGCGATCGTGAACATCACCAGCATCAACGGCATCACGGGCAGCGCCGGCCAGACGAACTATGCGGCCTCCAAGGCAGGGCTTATCGGCCTGGCGAAATCGGCCGCGAAGGAATTGGCGCCGCGCGGAATCCGCGTGAATGCGGTGGCGCCGGGCTGGATAGAAACAGCCATGACCGCGGATCTTGGCGACGAGTTCAAGGAACAGAGTCTCGTTCGCATACCGCTGGGACGCCTCGGAAAGCCCGAGGACGTCGCGGCGGCGGTTCGTTTCCTGTGTACTGAAGATGCCGCATACATCACCGGGCAAACGTTGGTTGTAGACGGCGGATTGATTATGTAAAATGAGGTTGCCGGCTGAGGGGCTCCACAACAGGCTCCCACACCGGCGCGTGATTCCCCGACACCTGAAGGAGAACAGATTCGTGACGACATTTGACCGTGTGAAGAAAGTGGTCGTGGACCAACTGGACGTCAACCCCGACGAAGTGACTGAACAGGCTAGTTTCGTCGATGACCTTGGCGCGGACTCATTGGACGTGGTTGAACTCGTCATGGGCCTCGAGGAAGAATTCGACCTCGAAATCCCCGACGAGGACGCCGAGAAGATTACCGCGGTTGGCGCCGCTGTCAAGTACATCGACGAGAAATCCAAGGCATAGTCAGACTCCTGTAGTCGAGTTCTCTGGCGCTTGTGCTGGAACTCGGATCAGAGAATAGAGAACCCTCACAAACGCAATGCTGAACCTCAATCGACGCGTGGTCGTTACCGGTATGGGCGTCATCAGCCCGGTCGGTATCGGGCTGGACGCGTTCTGGGATGGTCTCACCGCCGGACGATCCGGCATCAAGCCCATTACGCATTTTGATGCCTCGAACTTCCCCGTGCGATTCGCTGGGGAAGTGCAGGATTTCGATCCCTCCAACTGGCTGGACCGCAAGGAAACACGCCGGATGGACCGCGTGTCCCATTTCGGCGTCGCGGCAAGCCTGGAAGCCCTGAAGGACAGCGGCTTCGAGATCACGGATGAAAACCGCGAACGCGTCGGTGTTTTCATCGGCAGCGGGATCGGCGGCCTCCGGACGCTGGAAGACCAGATTGCGATTCTTAACGAACGCGGTCCGGACCGTGTGACTCCGTTCCTTATCCCGATGATGATCGTGGACATTACATCCGGCCACGTCAGCATCATCCTCAACGCGAAAGGCCCCAACGAAGCGGTCACCACCGCTTGCGCTACGGCCAACCATGCCATCGGCGACGCCGCGCACATCATCGCGCGCGGTGATGCGGACGTGATGATCACAGGCGGCACCGAAGCCTGTATCACGCCGATCGCCGTTGCGGGGTTCGCTTCCATGAAGGCGCTTTCCACCCGTAACGATGAACCGACGCGCGCGAGCCGGCCGTTTGATGTCGACCGCGACGGTTTCGTGCTGGGTGAAGGCGCCGGTATCGTGGTACTGGAGGAATATGAGCAGGCCATTGCCCGCGGCGCCCGCATCTATTGCGAAGTCGCCGGCTACGGTTTGAGCGGTGACGCATACCATATGACCCAGCCGGCCGAAAACGGCGAAGGCGCGCAACGGGCGATGAAGATGGCGCTGGCGAAGGGTGGCCTGAGGCCGGCCGACATCGGGTATATCAACGCGCATGGTACGTCAACCGGGCACGGCGATATCGCCGAGACAAAGGCAGTAAAGGCCGTCTTCGGGACGGATACGGCTCCGCCAGTGAGCAGCACCAAGTCCATGACAGGGCACCTTCTGGGCGCGGCCGGCGGGATCGAGTCCGTGGCCAGCATCCTGGCGCTTACGAAGGGCGAGATACCTCCAACTATCAACCTCGAGAACCAGGACCCCGAATGCGATCTGGATTACGTTCCGCACACGCCGCGCAAGGCGGATCTGAACGCGGTCATGACCAATTCGTTCGGCTTCGGTGGTCACAACGCCACCCTGGTTTTCGCGAAAGTGTAGAGCCCTAGGGCTGGGGACAATCTGGCCCCGGTCCTCAGCCCTGACGTCTCAGCTCTCCCTATGGTATCCGTCGTCCTCGTCTCATGGAATACCCGCGACCTCCTCGGCCACTGCCTGGACAGCATCAAGCCCCAGGTCGAAGCCTGCGGTGGAGACGTATGGGTCGTTGATAATGACTCCTCCGATGGATCCGCGGACCTCGTCGCCAGGGACTACCCCTGGGTCAATTTGATCCGCAATCCCGGTAACGATGGATTCGCCCGAGCGTGCAACATCGTCTTTCCGCACCTCGACCACCCGTACGTGTTCCTCTTCAACCCGGACGCCACGCTGGATGAAGGGTCACTGGCTGCCATGATCCGCGTGATGGAAGCCGACCCAAAACTGGGCGCCATCATGCCGAAACTCCTCACCGCGGACGGTGCGCCGACGCATTTCGTGGGTCGGGCGCCGCGCTGGCTGGCGATCAGACTGCGCGTTCAGCGAACGCTGATGTGGCGCTTCCCACATTCAAGCGCGCTGCGCGATTACTGGGAACGCGCCGCAGCGGATTATCTCGCGCATTCGGCCTCATCGGGCGGCCCGTATCCGCGCAAACTCCTGGAGGGCGCGGCTCTGATGGTCCGGCGTTCCGCGCTTGAGGCCGTTGGCCGGTTCGATCCGTCATTCTTCTGCGGATACGAGGAAACGGACCTGACCATCCGTATGCGGCAGGCCGGGTGGCGGCTCGCCGTGACCCCGCTCGCCACCGCTCGCCACTGGGATCAGCAGAGCCGCCTCCAATGGAAGACCAGGCCGTGGGAGATTCCGGATGGCTTCTATTTTGTGCGGAAACACAAGGGACGGCTGGGATTGGTTCTCCACTACCTAACCTCGCGCCGGCGACTGCGCCACTTCGCCGCCTGGGGTTTCTCCGCCCATGAGTTGCGCAGGCAGCAGGGCGAGGCCTTCCGCGCCCTCTGGCGCTCGCCTGAACACCCCGGCGTTCCGTTCTCGTCGGACTGATCGGGTCGCTTCCTCCATCCTCCGCGCCACCTCGCCTTGACAATCCACCCCATCCGGTTCAGCATAATCACGTATCGAATGCTGTTTACCGGAAGGAGATGCAAGGGCTGTCGAGTCCTTGCCTACCACACTTATGACCACATGCCCGCGCTGCGGCGCAAACAATGAAGCCAACCGAGCCGCCTGTTGGGATTGCTTCGCACCCCTCACGGGGGCCATCGCCGCGAAGGTGAAACCCATGCTTTTGGCGGGTAACGGCGGAGTGACCATGGAGCCGACTCCGGAGGCGGTCGGCGCGGTTCCGGCCAAGAAGAAGGGCCTCTTCGGGAAGAAGTAGTCTATTCAGGGAGTGAACAGAATGTCTGGACAAGTGATCAGTGAGCGCGCCAGGCGCGTCAACCCGTCCCCTACGCTGTCCCTTACGGCTAAGATCAAAGCGCTGCAGGCGGAAGGCAAGGACATCATCGCTTTCACCGCCGGCGAGCCGGACTTCGACACGGCACCCCACATCAAACAGGCCGCCATCGACGCTCTCGGCGAAGGATTCACCAAATACACGCCCACCGGCGGCATCGTCCCGCTGAAGGCAGCGGTGTGCTCAAAACTGAAGCGCGATAATGGCCTGGAGTACGAGAACAAAAACGTTCTCGTTTCCGTGGGTGGCAAGCACAGCCTTTTCAACGCGTTCCTGGCGCTGCTCGATCCCGGCGATGAGGCCATCATCCCGGCGCCATACTGGGTGACTTATCCGGAGCAGGTGGTTTTCGCTCAGGGCAAGCCCGTCTTCGTCCAGACTCACGCGAAGGATGGCTTCAAGCTCACTGCGGAGGCTGTCGCCGCCGCCGTGACGCCGAAGACCAAGGTCCTTGTGCTGAACTCTCCCAGCAACCCCACCGGCGCCGTGTATGACGCCTCCGAATTGAAGAAGATCGCCGCGCTGGCGGTGGAGAAGGGCTTCTGGGTCATCAGCGACGAGATGTACGAGCGTCTGACCTATGGGGAAACCGCCGTCAGCATCGCCTCTTTCGGTGAGGACATCAAAGCCCGCACGTTGACCATGAACGGCTGCTCTAAAGCCTACTCGATGACGGGCTGGCGCATCGGCTATACCGCCGGACCGGCCGACGTGATCGCCGCCATGACGCGCATTCAGGACCAGAGTACTTCCAACCCCACGTCCTTCGCCCAGCGAGGCGCTGTGGCGGCGCTTACCGGCCCGCAGGGGGTTGTGGAAGAGATGCGCCAGGCGTTCCTCAAGCGGCGCGACGTGCTGGTGATGGGCCTGAACAGCCTGAAGGGCGTTTCATGCAACCTCCCCGGCGGAGCGTTCTACGCGTTCCCGGATATGTCCGGCTGGCTGAAAGGCGAAATCAAGGGCTCCGACGACCTGGCCGCAGTCCTCCTGGAAAAGTACGGCCTGGGAGTCATTCCGGGCGCCGGATTCGGGGCGGACACGTGTATCCGCCTGAGCTACGCAACGAGTATGGACAACATCCGCGAGGGGCTCGATCGTTTCGCTCTTGCGGCGGCTGACCTGGCCTGATCGATCGGACGACAACCATGGCCGGCCGCAAATCGCATACATCACGCCTCCAGGTGCTCCTCGCGCCTTACGGGGTTCCCGAGGGCCTGCTCCGGCAGGCCCTCACGCACCGTAGTCGTGAGGATGCCGGACCGAACAACGAACGGCTTGAGTTTCTCGGCGACGCCGTGCTCGAACTGTTGGTGAGCGATTATCTGTACACCTCCGAGCCCGCGTCCAGCGAGGGGATACTCACCCGGCGGCGCGCGCTCAGCGTTTCCGAACCGACGCTCACGCAGGCGGCGCGGCGGATCAACCTCGGCGAGGCTATCCAGATGTCGCGCGGTGAAGAGCAGACGGGCGGGCGGGACCGGCCGTCGATCCTCTCGGACGCGTATGAAGCGGTTGCGGCGGCTATCTATCTCGGCGGCGGAATCGACGCGGCTCGCGCCTTTGTCGCCGATACGCTGCTCCCTCTCATTGAGTCGGTAAAGGAACGTGATTTCAAATCGGTGTTCCAGGAGTGGGCGCAGGAAGTACATAAGGAAACGCCAACATATCGGATCGTCGAAGAGATGGGCCCGGAGCACAGCAAGGAGTTTCGCGCCCAGGTGATTGTCGGAAGCATGTGCGCGGGAGAGGGCACCGGCCGCTCCAAGAAGGAAGCCGAGCAGAATGCCGCCGAAGCCGCGGCGCGCGCGGCAGACGTTCCGCTCGACGAGTGATCTGCCCCGCCCAAACCATACCCGAACTGTCACCGTTATCGGCTGTGAAAGGAGACTGAATCGCGAATGCCCGCATCAACTACATACGCTCCGCCATCCGCCAGCATTGGCGTCTTTGGAGGCTCGGGGTTCTACGATTTCCTTCCCGACGTGCGCGAGGTCATCGTTGATACGCCTTACGGCGCTCCGAGCGACCTTGTCGCGATCGCCTCGGTCGGGAACCATCGGGTGGCTTTCCTGCCGCGCCATGGGCGCGGCCACACACATCCTGCGCACGCGGTGAACTATCGCGCCAATGTGTGGGCGCTCCATTCCCTCGGGGTGAGACAGATCATCGCCCCGTGTGCGGTCGGCAGCCTTCAGAAGCATATCCACCCCGGGGATTTCGTGGTTCTGGACCAGATATTCGACCGAACAACCCAGCGCGCGGACACATTCTTCAACGGCCCGATCACACACCACATCTCCGCCGCCGATCCGTATTGCCAGCGTATGCGCGCCATTGCGCTGGCGACGGCTCAGGAACTCGGCATTGCGGTCCACGAGAACGGTACGGCCGTCATCATCCAGGGGCCGCGCTTCAGCACGAAAGCTGAAAGCGCGTGGTACACCGGCAACGGTTGGAGTGTCGTTGGCATGACGCAGTATCCCGAGGCGATTCTGGCCAAGGAACTGGGAATCTGCTACTCGGGGATCGCCCTTGTGACGGACTATGACGCCGGACTGGTCGCCGAAACCGGTGAGGCGGTCTCGGTGGAGGCCGTCCTCAAGACGATGGCGGACAACAACCATCGCGTTCAGGCTCTCATCGTGGCGATGCTCGAGCGCCTTCCCGCCGCTGTGGACGGCGCCTGCCAATGCGCGAAGGAAGCCGACTGGGCCGTGATGAACGGCCGGTAGGCAGCGATCCCGATGACAGTGTACTGGCGTGACAACCAGGTCTGGATGCTGGATCAAAACGCTCTTCCCCTCGAAGAGCGCTACCTGGCGTTTGCCGACTGGCGGGATGTGACGGACGCCATACGCATCATGACCGTGCGTGGGGCCCCGGCGATCGGAGTCGCCGCGGCGTTCGGGATCGCGCTGGCTGCCCGCGGCATAGAGGATGACCATTTCGAAGCCGATTTCGAGGAAGTTTGCGCGGCGTTCGCGGCCACCAGGCCCACCGCCGTGAACCTCTTCTGGGCGGTCGATCGCATGCGAGCCGTTGCGTTGGCGTCGCCGATTCACGGCCGACGGGAAGCCCTGCTCGCCGAGGCGCAGTCCATCCGTGACGAGGACGAGGCGATGTGCCGGGAGATAGGGCGCCACGGCGCAGAACTGCTCGCAGACGGCGACTGCGTGCTTACGCACTGCAACGCCGGGGCGCTCGCCACGGCGGATTATGGAACCGCCCTCGGCGTCATCCGTGCGGCGGTAGAGCGGGGGAAGCGGATCGCGGTATTCGCGGACGAGACGCGGCCGAGGCTTCAGGGCCTGCGATTGACGGCGTGGGAACTGATGCGGGACGGCATTGACGTAACGGTGATCCCCGACAACGCTTCCGGTTCTCTCATGCGCGCCGGCCGAATCAACGCCGTTATCGTCGGATCCGACCGGATTGCGGCAAACGGGGATGTAGCGAATAAGATCGGCACGTACAACGTGGCAGTCCTTGCGCGCCACCACAAGATTCCATTCTACGTTGCAGCGCCGTTCTCGACGGTAGACAGGCGCATTGCGTCCGGCGGCGATATACCGATTGAGGAGCGCGGAGCGGAAGAGATTACCCATATCGACGGCGTTCGCGTCGGGCCGAGGGGTGTCAAAGCGTTCAATCCGGCGTTTGATGTAACGCCCGCCGCGCTTGTATCGGCTATCATAACCGAACGGGGAGTCTTCACGGCGCCCTATGACTTTTCTCGAGGTGACTGAAATGCTGGCTGAGAAACTCATGCGTACGATCCCGGATTTCCCGCAGGAAGGCATTCTGTTCCGGGACATAACCCCCGTTCTGGCCGACGCGCGCGCCCTGCGCGAAGTTGTCAGCGAGATGGCGGATCACGCGGAGGACATGGGAGCCGAAGTGATCGTCGGCATCGAAAGCCGCGGATTCGTGTTCGGCGCCGCGGTGGCTCTGGAGTGCCGCCTCGGAATGGTCCCGGTGCGCAAGGCCGGCAAACTGCCGTACAAAACGGTTCAGTGCTGTTACGACCTGGAATATGGGTCGGCGACCGTGGAGATCCACGAGGATGCGATTGCCCCCGGTGAGAAATGCGTCATCGTTGACGACCTGCTCGCCACCGGCGGGACGGCGGCAGCCGCAGCCAGACTGATCGAAAAGCTTGGCGGTGTCGTGGCGGGCGTGGTCTTCCTGATCGAGCTTTCGGATCTGCGGGGCCGCGACCGGCTGCAAGGCTACAAGGTCGAGTCGCTCATTCAGTACTGACATAGCCCTCCGCGGTTCTGACGGAAGGCCCGTGACCCGCATCCATCCGCGCCCGTTCGCCGCCAACGATGATGAAGTACTGGACGATACTTGGGGTGTTCATTCAGGACAGCATGGCGTACCGCAGCCAGGTGACGCTCTGGATGCTGGTTGACCTGGTTCCCGCGATGATCATGCCGTTCGTGTGGTTCGCCGGCTTCAATGGCCGCTCGAACATAAGCGGGTTCGGCCACGCCCAGTTTGTGATGTACTACCTCACGATGACGTTCCTCAGCAATTTCATCGTTTCGCACATCCATTGGGAAATGAGCCGGGACATCAAGGACGGGCAGCTCTCCAAGTTTCTCCTGTACCCGTTCAGTTATATGCGGTACCAGTTTTTGGGCAACGCCGCCTACCGCGTGATGCGATGCGTGTTGTTCACGCCGTTTCTGCTTCTGTGGCTGCTCGTCTTCCACAAGTACATGGGCGCCTCGGCCTTCGCAACTCTCCACGTCGGCGGGGGATTCTGGCTGGCTCTGGGCCTGGGGCATCTCGTCGCGTTCGTCCTCGCGTGGGCGCTTGGAACGATGGGCTTCTTCTTCGTTGAGAATCAGTCGCTGTTCATCACCTATTACGTCTGCCTGTCCATCTTCAGCGGCGCAATGGCGCCATTCGCTATGCTGCCGCGCCTGCTCAAGATCATCGCCGCCCTCACCCCATTTCGATATACGCTGTCCTTTCCCCTTGAGGTATTGAACGGACGAGCGGAAGGAGCGTTCTTCTGGAACGGGATTCAGGGACAGGTGATATGGCTTGTGGTCCTGTTCGTCCTCGGGCGCATCGGGTGGGCACGGGGTACGCGTCAATACGCGGGAGCAGGCATGTAAATGTCAGCCCGACGCGTCATACGCCTGCTTGCGGTATTCGTCAGGACGTGCCTCGTGAAGGAAATGGAGTTCCGGGGCAACTTCTGGATGGGCGTCTTCGCCAACGTGATCTGGGTATCGGCGTACCTGGTCTTTATGAAGATCATCTACGCGAACACGAAATCCGTCGGGGGCTGGACGCAGGGGCAGGGAGTCGTGCTGCTGGGAACTTACGTCCTGACACGCAGCATCGTAGACATCGCGTTCTCCCGCAACCTGGCCGAACTGCCCAACCTCGTCCGAATGGGCACATTTGATTTCGTCCTGGTCAAGCCGGTCAACAGCCAGTTCTTCGTGTCGCTTCGCTATATGAATTTCGGCGAGATCGGGAGCGCGCTGGCCGCCATTGCGATGATTGTGTACGGCGCGAGGATGGACCATATCCGGATCACCGGATCAAGCCTGCTGGCTTACGTTTGCATGCTCGCCTGCGCCATCTGCATCTTCTACGGCATTTATCTCATGCTGATGGCGACGGCCTTCTGGTTCGTTCGCGTTGATAATCTCTGGACTCTCGGCGAAACCGTGTTCCAGGTCGCGCGCGTTCCCATCAACATATTTGGAGTGCGGGCGACCCAGATACTGACCTTCGTCGTGCCGCTGATTTTCATCGCTCACGTTCCTGCGCAGGCCCTTATGTCTCTGCTAACGCCGCTCCTGTTCGTCGTCGGCGTGGCCATGTCCATTACTCTGCTCGTTTTGAGTTCGCTCTTCTGGAGCTTCGCGACGAGGTTTTACACAAGCGCCAGCAGCTGATTTCCTGAATTCTGACCCCCATGATCGAACATACACGCGAAGAGATAAACCAGCGGCGCGACGAAGGCGCCGATATGACCGCCTGGGCCGAGGAGCATCAGCGCCTCGTCAGTGACGGCGCTGATGCGGAGACGTGGAGAGCCTTTTACCAACGCCTCTACGCTGAGGCCGAGCCTGCCGGGAACGCCACCGAGCCTTCCACCCTTGAAGCGATCCGCGCTCTGCGCCCGGAAGGGCCTCGACGCCTCCCGGTCGATTCGTCAGCGCTCGCGGACAAGATTCTGGGCGCGTGGCAGGGCCGGATCGCCGGATGTATTCTCGGAGCCGTCGTTGAGGGAAAGCCTAGGGACTACATCGACCGCTACCTTGCCGCCGCCGGGCGGGATGACCTTACGGGCTTCTTCCCCCGCCTTGCCTCGCTGCCCGATTGGGCGGACGAAGCGTGGCTGCGGTCCGAACGAATCGAGCGCTCCGTTGCCGGCGGAATTACGCACGCCGTCCGCGACGACGACATCGACTACACCATCCTTGGCCTGCACTATCTCGAGAAGTACGGCCCCAGGTTCACTTCGGACAACGTCGCCGACGAGTGGTTGCTGCTGTTGCCCTACGCTCAGATCTACACGGCGGAACGCATCGCGTACAAGAACCTGGTGAATGATCTCCGCCCGCCGCACTCGGCGACGCACGAAAACCCATACCGGGAGTGGATCGGCGCGCAGATCCGGGCCGACGCTTTCGGTTACGTGAACGCAGGGCGGCCGGAGCAGGCGGCCGACATGGCGTTTCGCGATGCCTGCATCAGCCACACGCGCAACGGCATATACGGCGAAATGTGGAGCGCGGCTATGATCGCCGCGGCGTTCAGCGTCGCGGAACCCCGTGAGGCGATTGAGATCGGTCTCAGCGAGATTCCCGCGGGATGCCGCCTCGCCGACGCGGGACGCAAACTCCTTGCCTGGAGCGAGGAATACCCGGACTGGAAAGCGTGCTGGGAACGGGCGATGCGGGAGTATGGCCATCTGAACTGGGTCCATACGATCAACAATGCGCTGTGGGTGATGGTGGGCCTTCTCTATGGGCGGAAGGACTTCGGGCGCACGATCGCGATCGCCGTCCGGTGCGGCCAGGATACCGACTGCAACGGCGCCACCGCGGGCAGCGTTCTGGGGGCGATGCTTGGCGCCGGGGCCATACCTCAGCAGTGGACGGCGCCGTTCAACAACACGGTTCGCTCCTTTGTGATCGGGTTCGATAACAGCCTCATAACCGATCTCGCGTCCCGGACGCTTGCCCAGTACAAGAGGGTTCTCGATGCGGGCGACTGATTCACGGATATTGCCGCGGCTGGACAAGGCCTGCTGGGTAGTGTCCGCCGAGGCCGACGGAGGTCTGACCGCCCGTTTGTGCGCATCGACCGGACGAGGCGGGGAGGCTGAATCCATCGGCTCATCGCGCGGGGGCTGGGATGTGACGCTGGACACCGATGGAACTCCGTGGGTTGTCTTCGTTTCGGAGGAGAACGGCTGCATCGCCGTGAGACGGGCCGTCGAGGGCCGATGGGGCCCGTCGCTTCAGGTGTCCGCTGAGAGAGGTGTGGAACCGCTCATCCGCGCGGACGAGTTCAACAACATCTGGGTCTTCTGGAGAGATGGGTCGCCGGGCGCGGCGTTCGCTTGCCGCGTCTGCCGGATGGGGCCGAGGTCGGGGCAGGAAATGGTCGCGGCTTCTTTTGACCGGGATCAAACCATACTGGACGCCGGGTGCCGGGGCGGGGAGATCTGGCTCCTGGCCGGTGACCGCGAAGGCGAACGGTGGATCGTGTGCGGCACCGAGCACGACGGGTTTCCTCCGGCGAGGCGGATCGGCGCCAGCCTGACATAATACCGCGGCAGATCGCGATCGCGTGACGCACCGCGGCAGTTTTGGCAACGCGCTCCGCTCGATGCGAACCGACTCGGCACGAGGCGGGCCGGTGACTCCGACGGGCATGAGGCGGATGGACGCTGAGATCGCCCGGGATTTGTGCTCTGAGCAGCGGCAAATGCTCTCATCAGGCAACAATTTGGCTGGGAATGAATGTGCAGCCGCCGAAGCGGTCAAACATGGCGCGTTTCTTGCGGCGTTTTGACTTATTGGCGCCGTGGCCCACGCACGGCGACTACTCGTTCCCATTGAAAGGAGTATTCGGTCCAATGCTAAAGAAACTAGCCATTGTCCTCGCATGCGCCGTCACGGTCGCGGTTGCGGCCCGCGCCGTCGACCCGGCGGTTTATCAGAACACCCGCGGCAGCTACTATGTCTTCAACTACACTGCCCCCACCGCGCTGGCAGCCCTTGATGACGGACACCTCAATTCACCCGGCGCCGACATCACCAGCTTCACCTTTGGCACCTCCCTGTCGCCTCTCGGGCTGGCGCCCGATGGCAGCGCGGTAAAGGTGGATTTCGACGCCCTGATCAGCTTTTACATCGGTAAACCGCTGGGTACGCCGTTTACCAGCGCAAAAAGCGCGGCGAATCTGATTGCCACGTACCGTATCCCGTTCCGCGCAGTTTCGGCCCCCGCGACGAACGCTCAGCTCAATGCTTGGTCGGTAGCCGCCAGCTTCACGATCCCGACGCAGGATTTTGCGATTGAAGAACTCTTCGTCACGCCCGACGGCACTTCGGTCAACGACATTACGGACGTTGTGAATCCGTTCATCGCGGCCGGCAACGCCGCCCCCTCCGGCGTGAACGACGCCACGGTCGGGTCAAGTGCAGACCTTATGTATACGGACGACAGCTATGACGGCCTGTACGATGCGCCCACGGCGCCTACATCCTTCGGTGACGGCGTCCATAACGCGAGCCTGTACCTCCGCCTCCGCGGCACTCCGCACAGTGCCGCCGTTCCGGAACCCGGCACACTGGCCCTTCTCGGCACCATCGCGCCCCTGGCGGGCCTCGTGATTCGCCGCAAACGCGCATAGGTCTCTTCTTCTGAGAGAAGCACAGGCAGTGGGGAGCCCATCCGGGCTCCTCACGTGCTTTTTTGGCGCGCCGTCGTCGCGCCCCTCGCTGGATGCGGGATGCCGATACCTGCTACCATGGTTTCAACGCTGGGGGAGTCCTATGGCGGACTGAGAGCCCGTAAGGGCGACCCTTTGCACCTGATCCGGGTCATGCCGGCGTAGGGAAGCGCCAGTTCTCCAAATCATTGAAGGGCCGCGCCTCTCTCGGGCGGGCCCAATTCGCATTTTGGAGAACACGATGTCCGAGACATCCGCACGAAATGACGCAGCGGCGCCGCTGGTAATCAACGGCGTGACGCTTAACTCCCGCCTGTTCCTTGGCACCGGAAAATACCGGACCAACGAGGATATGAACGCCGCGCTGGAAGCCTCAGGCAGCGAGCTGATTACCGTGGCGCTCCGCCGCCTCGACCTCGACGATCCCTCGAAGAAAACGCTTCTGGATTTCATCGACTGGAAGAAATACCGAATCCTGCCCAACACGGCCGGATCGAAGACCGCGGAGGAAGCGGTGAAGACGGCCCGGATGGCCCGGGCGATGGGGCTCAGCGACTGGGTTAAGGTCGAGGTGATACCCGATCCCAAGTACCTGTTGCCGGACCCCGTTGGTACACTGGAAGCCTGCGAGATCCTGTTGAAGGAGGGGTTCACCGTTCTCCCTTACATAAACGCAGACCCGATCCTCGCTCAGCGCTTGCAGGACATGGGTACCCACACCGTGATGCCGCTCGCGTCGCCGATCGGCAGCGGGCAGGGGCTTGTGACGTGGCGCCAGATACAGATCATCATTGAGAACGCGACGGTGCCCGTGGTTGTAGACGCAGGAATCGGGTGCCCGAGCGACGCGGCCTTCGCGATGGAACTCGGGGCCGACGCGTGTCTCGTCAACACTGCCGTCGCGCGGGCAGGGGACCCGGCAACCATGGCCAAGGCGATCGCGATGGGGATCGAGGCCGGCCGGATGGCGCACTTCGCGGGCCGGATGCCGGTGCTCCCGTTCGCGAGCGCAAGCAGTCCGACGGAAGGTCTCATCAACGTCAAATGAGCCGCCTCCCGGAAGGCCCCATCCTGATCGTGCTTACAGATCCGGGCATACCGGACCTTGATGCGCGTGTGGAAGCGGCCATCGCCGGAGGCGCCCGATGGGTGCAGTTCCGGGACAGGTCCGCTGAGCGCCAGAAAGCCGTCCGATGGGTCCGCCGCATGAAGGAGAGCCACCCGGACGTGACCGTGTCGGTGAACTACGACCTGATGGCGGCCCACGAGGCAAACGCAGACGGATTCCATATGCCCGCGGGCGTCGAATGGCTTGCGGATGCCCGGATGCTGCTGGGATTCAAGGTCTTGATCGGGCGTTCCGTGCACCCCGGAGAGGTGGAGCCGGAGGTTAATCACCCTCACGCGCCGGGGCTGGACTACGTGACCTTCGGGAGCGTGTTCCCCACGGAGTCGCACGCCGGTGGCCCGGTCACTGGTTTGGCGGGATTGCGTCACGCTTGCTTACATACCGAAGATTGGGGAGCGGAGTGGGACGCCGACATCCAGGGCAGCGGGATGCGAAACCGGCGCAATACCGGCAAACCGCTGCCCGTGATCGCCATCGGCGGCATCGACGAATCCAACGCAGGAGACTGCATCCGTGCGGGAGCGGCTGGGGCGGCGGTGATACGCAGCGTTTTGCTGGCGCCGGACCCGGCCGTAGCGGTCGCCGGGATTCTGAAAGCGATGAGGGAGGCGGTATGACAATCACGGTTAACGACAAGCCTTACGTTTCGGAACAAACAAGCATCGAAGGATTCCTTCGTGAGCGCGGTTTCGAACCGCGGCTCATCGTGGTGGAACTGAACGGGGAGATACTTCAGCGGGCGCATTGGGACGATGTCTCGCTGAAAGAAGGCGACATCCTGCAGATGGCGCACATGGTCGCGGGAGGTTGATTTGAAGCGTGACGTAGCGATTATCGGCGGTGGAATCATCGGCTGTGCGACAGCCTACTATCTGGCGAAGCAGGGTGCATCCGTCATACTCCTGGAGCGCGGACGTATCGGCGAGCAGGCGACGGGCGCTTCCGCCGGGATGCTGGCGCCTATCGCCGAGGCCAAGCGCCCCGGCGCGTTCCTGGACGTTGTGGTGGCCGCACTGCGTGATTACCCGACCGCGGTACGCGAGGTCGAGGCGGCTTCTGGCGTGTCGACCGGCTATTTCCTGCGAAGCATCCTGAGGGTCGCATTCAGCGAAGAGGACGAAGCAAAGTTCGCGTTGGCGCTTCCGATGTATGAACTGGCCGGCCTGCCGCACAAGCGACTGGACGGGGCGCAGGCGCGCGAAGAGGAGCCAGCGCTCGGAGAGGGCGTGGTCAGCGCGATACTCTCGCCCGAAGAGGGCCAGGTTCTTCCCCGCCAGTTGGTCCAGTCATACCGCCACGCAGCGGGCCTGCTGGGCGCCGAGTTCCGCGAGGATGCGGAAGTTATGGCGCTCGAAACATCCGGCAGGTCCGTGACGACGGTCAGGACACTGGACGGCAGCATCGACGCCGATCGCGTGGTCATCGCCGCCGGCGCGTGGTCATCCCGTTTTGCCGGGCCGTTGAACACCAGTATTCCCGTTTTCCCCGTGCGCGGGCAGATCGCCGCCATCAAGGGATTGTCCATTCCCGTACGGCACGTCCTCTATTCGTATGGTGGGTACGCCGTGCCGTGGCCGGACGGAAGGCTGCTTGTGGGCGCTACGCAGGAGGAAGCGGGATACGCGCCGCACACGACCGTTGAAGGTATCCAGCAGGTCCTGAACGGCGGGAAGCGGTTGGTCCCACGCGTGGCAGACGCGGAACTCGACGAGACCTGGGCGGGCCTGCGCCCGGGCAGCCCGGACGCTATGCCGATCCTCGGCCCGGCGCCCGGATGGGATAACGTGTGGCTCGCGACGGGGCACTACCGGAACGGCGTTTTGCTTGGTCCGTACACGAGCCGGCTGGTCGCCGAATCCATGGCCAGTAACGCGGTGTCCGCGGCCCTGGAACCGTTCCTGGTGTCACGCCTGGCCCAATAGGGCGGTCGATTACTTATGCACGGGAGGGCGAGGGGGGGGCTGGTGCGCCCGGAGGGATTCGAACCCCCGACCCTCTGTTCCGAAGACAGATGCTCTATCCACTGAGCTACGGGCGCAACGCCACTGCTATTATAACACGCTCAGCAAGGTATCTTTCCCGGCCGCGCGGCACAGCGTCATCGCAATACGCCGAAGGTGATCCCACGGCGTTTCAGATCACGAAGAACGTCCGGAAGGATATCCTGCGTCTCCGAGACCCCCGCGTGCAGAAGGAGCACCGTTCCGGGCCGGGCGGCGGAACTGATGCGGCGTTTCAGTTCGATTTCGCCGGGCCGGGTGTAGTCGAACGGGTTGACTGTTTCCACCGATTCCGATCCGCCACTCAGTCGGAGAAGTTTTGTGCTTCCCGGCGGACGGTAAAGCGAGGGCGTCACTCCCGCCAGGTTTTGCAGGATCCGGGCGCAGCGGTCCAGTTCGGGGTGGTCCGCGTTGTGCGACCACGAGTGGACCTGAAGAAGGTGGCCTTCCGCGACCGCGCGCCTCGCCGCCTCCGGACGGGCCTCCACGTTGCGTCCGATGCAGAAAAAGGTAGCGCGCACTCCGGCGGCGCGCAGGATATCGAGCAGACGGTCGTCGTTATCCCCTGAAGGGAAATCGTCGAACGTGAGGCAGAGCGGTCGGGCGGTTCCGGCGGCCGCGCCCGCCAATGTCGTTCGGACCGCCGCCAGTAGGTCCTCGCCGCGCACGATGCCCTGGGAGGCAAAGGTGACGCACCCATTCGGATCGAGCACGAGTGTAAACGGCACCGCGGTGACACCGAGCGTCGCGCTCAATTGCCGGCCCGTGTCGAGGAGGACCGGGCCGGGCAGACGCCCGAGACCGCGCTCCGGCCACCTCCCATCGACGGAGATGGTGAGGAATGTCACGGGCAGGCCGGCCAGCGCTGAGTGCGATTCGCGGATGCGGCGTCCCTGCTCCTTCCAGGTATCGCACCAGAAGGCGCAAAACGAGATGATGGTCACCTTTCCGGGCCGCCATGCCTCCACGCCACCGGCCTGCCGTGCCAGCGCGAACGGCGCGATGGAGTCTCCAGGCGCAGGCGCGCCAGATGTTGTGGCGCATGAAACCAGGCAGGCAAGTAGAAGGAGGGGGCCCTTCACGGCCGCACCTCGAGCGTTTGCGGGGATGAATGGCCATTCACGCCGGGCCGGCGCAGGACTTCCGAAACCGCCGGCGGGGCCGTCACGCGCCCCGCGGATTCGGCCCTGATGTAATAGCGGAAGGTCTGCGGACGGCCGTTTCCGCGCAATTCGTGGATCACCGCGCCGTCTCGCACCTCTTCCCGGACTCCCGAGTACTCGCCGTCCGCGAACTCGAACCCGGCCGGAAGCGGCTCCGTTACACGAAGCGCCCCGGCCCGATCGTCCGGCCACACAACGACGGTAACGCGAACCGGGCTGGCCGCCGGGATGCTATCGGCCACCCTGTTCCACACACCGTTTGCGTCCTGTACCTCCAGGCGGCGTAGAACACGCACTCCGTGGTCCGCCTCATCGGCGGCGGTTCGGTAGACGACCGCTTCAATGGAGGTGAATGCTTCGCCTTCGCCGGTCCGCTTCAGGGTGAATGTGTTGGTGTCGGCCAGCACCCGGCGCGGCACATCAAACGTCACGACGTCGCCCGAAAGGCCGGTCCTCCCAGCCACCCCCTGGCCGTTCACCACAAGAGCGGTCGTACCGGATCGGGCAGGGCTGGGATGGGCGGCAAGCCATGTGGAGAGGGCATACGCGGCGACCGCGTCATCGCCGGTTGAACGGCAGCAGACTCCCTCATCCGGCGTCGCGAGACGGAGAGCCATTTTCGGGGCCAGATCGCTGTCCGGTTTGAGGAGCTGAATGTCCGTCAGCGCCTGCGCGGTTGTCTCGACCTCGGTGGCGTCCCAGCCGAGCCGTTCGCCGGCGGGGACGTACGCCGTGTCCGGTCCGATCGCCGCGGAGCTGAGGGCGGACGCCATGGCGTCCTGAGCAGCCGCGCGATTGCCAACAGCCAGCCAGCCCTCGTCGAGGACAAGACGTGCGTATGGCGAAAGGAACTCACCGCGCCGGCGCACGTCATCGAGGAGCCGCGGCCCGTCTGAATGCTCCGAGGGCGACGGCCCCGCCTGCTCACGGGCCAGCGCGCTTTCCGCGAGAGCGACCGCCGCCGAGAGGAGCGCGCGATGCTCCCACAGCCCCGTCTGCCCGACCATATAGACACCTCCGCTCGCGCCACGGCGCAGCATCGGGCGCGGTACGGGCAGCCCGGCGCTGGAAGCCCGGGCAAGGGCTGTCAGTGCGTGAGCCGTGATCTCCGCATCCGCGGGGTCGTCCTCCCACCAGCCCCAGGCTCCGTTCCCTTGCTGGTTCCGCGCGAGAAGCGCAACGGCCTCGCGGAACACTTTTGGGTCTGCGGTTACGCCGGGCGCGGAAGCGGTCAGCAGTTGGTCCGCCGCGTCGGCAGTCCCAAACGCGCGCGTGGCCAGTAACCGATGAGCCATATCGGAGACGACTCCGGCGAGGCCGGTGCGCACGGTGACCTTCACCTCGCTCGCCGGCTCAATGCGATCCGACGGCAGCGTGAGCGTGGATGTGGATTCAGACGTCATCGTTGCGCCCTGCCGGATGCGCTCGGCGACACCGTTCGGCACGATGCGGATCGGCACGCGCAGGGCATCTGAGAAATCCTCTCCTTTGTCGGCGGGAGCGTCCGCGGCGATGGCCCGGGCGGTGAGCGTCGCCTGGCCGGAATCCGGCAACGTATCAGCGTTCAAGGTCCACTCAACGATGCCCTCGCCATTCGCCGGGACCGTGACGCGCTTCATGGTTTCCCCTTCCACGCGGGCTCCCTCCGAGGAGAGCATCGCCTCGAAGACATGGGAGGAATCCGTGCGGTTGTTTACGGTGCCCCGAAGCGTGATGCGGTCACCCGCGGCCATCTGTCGTGGGGTGGCAAGCCTCAGCATTACTGGACGCGACACCCGCACGCTCGATGTGGCGCGCCCGACGCGCGTGTCACCGGTCACCGCCGTGGCTGTGGCGCGCCAGGAGGTGAGATTGCCGGGGATCTCCACTGTGAAGGCCGCTGTTCCGTCCGGACCCGTGACAGCGTGAGGCTGCCAGAGCGCCGTGTCCACGAACCGTTCGCGCACGGGTGCCGTGGCATTCACCCGTTGATACGCGCCCCCGGACACCTCTTCCGGCGCCGAAAAGGCGGTCGTGACCGCATTTGGCCGCAGCCCCCAGAACAGTGTGAAAGGATCCGGCGTGGTGTCCGGGCGTACCGCGTAGATTGCCTCATCAACGACCGTGACAGCGACATCGGCGGAGACCGGCATCCCGTCTTGTCCCCTCGTCGTCAGGACGTAGCGGGCGAGATCGCCCGGCCGGTAGTCGTTCCGCTCCGGCTTCACGGTAACCGACAGGTGTCGTGACTTGTCGGGCACGCGGACGAGAGCGCTGCCGGAAATCAGGCCGTTTCGCGTCCATTGAGAGGCGGTGATCTGAAAATTCGGCGACATCGCAAGGCGGGCCGGCACGGCCCATGCGCGCCCGCTTCGGCCCGCGGGCAGCATCGCGACGCGCCACGCTTCCAGCCCTTCGGCTGTTACCAGGATGGGCCGCTCCGGAGTGTTCGTGGTAATCCAGACGCGCACGTTCTCGCCGGGTAGGTATGCGCGGCGGTCCAATCGAACCGAGACCGATGGGCCGGCCTGCATCCGCTCGGGTTTCGTCGTCGGTGAGGCAACCCAAACGGACATGGCCGCGTTCGCGACCCGGCCGGTGCCGTCCGGCGCAACCGCGCGAACCGTCTGGGATCCCTCGGCTCTCGCGGGGACGCGGGCGACTGTCATCCCCGAGGTGGGGACGTTTACCGTTGTGCGCGCGATCTCCCGGTTCTGGTAACGACCCGCCACCTCATCCCAGACGGCGTGGCTCACGATCAGCGTCACGTGAGCCGAGGTCGGCTTGCCGTCCAGATCGACCGCGAGTATCTTGACCGGGATGTTGCTGCCGAGCGAGGTGAAGAGCAGGTCGGTGCTGAGTGCGATGCGCTTCGCGGCGCCGTAGACTTGAACGCCGGCGGATGCTTCGACCTGACGGCGTGACGCATCGGTCACGGTGCAATTGATGTCGTAACGGGAATCCGGCAGATCCTTTTGGGCTGGGACGGTGATGACGGCATTTCCTGACTCGTCGGTTGTCACGGTGCCTTCGGCGACAAATGGGTGGGCATTGTAGGTATCGTGCGGGTAGAGGTTGCCGTCGCCTCCCGAATACCAGGATTCGCCCTCATCAACCGCACCGTACGGCGTTGGGCTGCGCCGCACCTGGTAACGGATCCCGGCTTGCGGGAGAGGCGCGCCGAAGTAGTAGCGCGCCTGCAGCGCGAATCGAAGCGTTTCTCCGGCCAGATATCGCTCCTTCTCCGGGCGCACCGTCACCTTGAACTCCGGTTTCCGGTAAGCCGCCACCGTGAATTGGCCGTACGCTGTGTCTTTGCCCGTTCGGATTGCGATGGTGTACGGCCCGATGCTCCCCGCTTCCGGTATGTCGACGCGGCTGTCGAGCGTGCCGACCGCGTTCGTGGAGATTGTCTCTTCCGAGAGTGGATTGTCCTTCGCGTCGCGCACTTGCACGCTGCACGTGGTGTCCGCCACGGCCGTATAGCCGCGTCCTTTTGTCCGGCGGAGGATGGCTTTGAAAAATACAGTCTGGCCCGGCCGGTAAACGGGGCGATCCGTCTGGAAGTGCATGGTGAGCGCACCGTCCGGATCCGAGACGCCGATCGGCACGGCGGCCAGGTCACCGTGGTACCGGATGATGACCACCTGATCTGTCGCGGCGGGCGCCGGAAACTGCGCCAGCCCGTCGGCTCGTGTCGATGCTCCGCCGAGGCGCTGGCCGTCCCGCCAGTAGAGGCCGGCGTCCGCGCCGGAAACCGGCGACCCCGTCTTCACGTCGGTCACCCACGCGGCCACCGCGCGCGGCGAGCGCTTCACCACAACGGCCAGGTCGGTGACGTTCACCACCGCCCAGGCTGACGCTGCTCCAGCATTGAGCACGAGCAGGTACACCCCCGGCGACAAAGGCGGCAGGTTGACCTGCCGGCTGCGGTACACATCGGCCTGATTGGGTGAGGGGCGCTGGCCCGGCGTGGACGCGCTGACGCTCCACGACTTCACCGGTGCCGCGCCCGGCAGCGGGCGCTTATGCTGGCGGTCGCGGTTGAGAAGCCAGTCCAGCCCCTGCACTTGAAAGGCTTCAATCTGTACCACGGGAACGTTGCGCGTGTTGATCGTAAGCCTGACCTTCGGCCCGGGTGCGGCATCCCGCGCTACCCAGGCTTCGATCTGGGGTGGAGCAATGGCCCGCGTGGAACCGGCGGCAGAGAAGACGGCCATCAGAAGGAGAACGGTGCGTTTCATCCGCGGTACCTCTCAGCTATCATGCGAAACAGTTGGACGCTTGCTCCCTGGGTTTCTCCCGCCTTGGTGTAAGCCCACCGCAGGCGCACGGCGGGGTCCTTACCCTCCCATGGGAGAACGACGCCGCATCGTCCACCGGACCGCAGCACAAGCCCAGCCGACGGAGTGAGACCGGAGACGTCTCTTATGGGCTCCAGACGGTCCATGATGGTCACAGTTACCAGAAAGCGCTGCGTATCCGCGGGGGTGAGGCGGCGGTAGCGAGGATCGTGCACGGCGGCGGCTTGAGCGGCCAACACCACCTCCGCCTCCAACGAGCCGGTTCGCGCTTCGAGGCTGCCACGGCAGCCCAGCACGCGCCCATCGCGCTCGATCGTCACAAAGACGGGGCGAGGGGGCGCCTGCGGTCTCAAGGCCGGAAGGGGTGTTCCGCGTGCGGCGGACACGACGGCGCTTCGGGCCAACGCGATCAGGGCAGCCGGCTGAGGCCCGACAGGCGGGCAGAGCGGCTGCGCGGGCTGTCGGGCGCCGGCAGGATGTCCAAGCAAGAGGCACGCTAGAATCGTTCGCGTCGTTGGCATGCGTATACTCCGGGGTGGTAGTTTCAGAAAGGGAAACGCAAGCCGCTCCTCGGTGTCACGTGATGCCGAACCCGAGGAGTTCGGGCCGGGGACCGGAATTGCTCGGACCGGCCTCCGGCCCGAGCCGGAACCGTCGATGCGCCAGGCAGCGACAGGGTCATTCTCCGTGGTGGTCCGCCCGTCCGTGGAAACACGCCCTGACACGTTTCCTTGCGCGAGTGGGACGGGCAATAATGAACGATATGTGTGATCGCACGATTGGCTTGCGCCGCGTGCAGACACTCCACGCGGCGGCGCCTTCCGGATGGGCGTTTCCACGCCGTTGATGCCGTCCGCGATGGACGGAAAGGGTCGCGGGCCAAACGGCCGCGGACGTGAATCGGGACCGGGGCATTGATGGCCGCGGCACTACCTGCCAAGGAACGGGCAAACGAAGATGACAGATCGGGACGTGCGGGACGCAATAGAAGGTCGGAACATACTCGTAACTGGAGGTACCGGCAGTTTCGGGCACCAGATATTGAGAGATCTATTGCCTCTGAATCCGGATTGTATTCACATATACAGCCGCGACGAGAAGAAGCAGTACGACATGGCGATGTCCTACCGGCAGTGCAAGAATCTGAAATTCGACATTGGTGACGTCCGAAATCTGGAAAGAACGCGGGATGCGATGCGGGGTATCGACATCGTGTTCAACGCGGCGGCCCTGAAACAGGTCCCGAACTGCGAATACGCTCCCTTTGAAGCGGTCGAGACCAACATTATCGGCGCTAACAACGTCCGTCGCGCCGCCATAGAAGCGGGCGTCAAGACGGTCGTCTCGATCAGCACGGACAAAGCGGTCAAGCCGGTGAACGTCATGGGGATGACCAAGGCGATCCAGGAGCGGATCATGCTCGACCCCACTTATTCCGGCGGGAATACGAGGTTCCTCTGTGTGCGCTACGGTAATGTGCTCGGCAGCCGTGGCAGCGTTGTGCCGTTGTTCTTCGATTACATTCAGAAGGGAACACCTCTGCCGATTACCCATCCCGACATGACGCGCTTCCAGTTGACTCTGAAGGAAGCGGTACAACTGGTCTTCCGCGCGACAGTGGAAGGCGAGTCCGGCGACCTCTGGGTACAGAAGATGCCCGCGGCGCGCATACCGGACCTGGGTCAGGCGCTGGCCTATGGCCTGACGGGACGGCGGGACTATCCTCTCGAGGTCATCGGCATGCGTCCCGGTGAGAAGATGCACGAAGTCCTGGTTTCCGAGGAGGAGATGTGGCGCGCCACCGAGTTACCGGACTACTACCTGATCCCCTCCTGGGCAAAATCGCAGGAGAAGCAGGCCACCGGGAAGGTGAACGTGTCTGAGTATTCCTCCGCGGTGACCCATCAGCTGACCCATGACGAGATCTGCACCATGCTGGAGGCCGATGGGTGGTTTGGGCCCGGCGCCAAGGCAAAGGCCGCCCACGGAGTCGAGATAAATGAGAACTGACCGCGCGCCCATCCCGCTGTTCAAAGTGTTCCTGGCCCCTGAAGACGTTCTCATGCCGCGCCTGCGCGACGTGCTCTACAGTGGTCAGATCAGCGAAGGCGAAGCGGTCTACGAGTTCGAACGGCAGTTTTCCGCGTTCGTGGGACTCCCGAACGTATTGTCCTTCTACAGCGGAACGGCGGCGCTCCATGCGGCGCTGATCCTTGCCGGTGTTCAGCCCGGCGATGAAGTCATTTCGACGCCCATGACTGCGGAACCGACCAATATGGCCATTCGCCACGCCGGCGCAAACATCGTGTGGGCCGATGTAGATACGGCGAACGGAAACCTGACGGGCGAATCCATTGCCGAGATGATCACCCCGCGAACCCGGGCGATCATGGTCGTTCATTATGGCGGCGTCCCGGCCGCCATGCACGGCATCCGGCGCGTCTCCGAAAAGGCCGGGGTGCCGGTGATAGAGGATGCCGCACACGCGCTCGGCGCACGTTATGGCAATCTTCCCATCGGCGCCCTTTCCGAGCACGCCATGTTTTCCCTTCAAGCGATCAAGCATATGACCACCGTGGATGGCGGAATGCTTGCCTGCAAAGATCCGGATGACCTGCCAAAGGGGCGTTCCGTGCGATGGTTCGGCATCGATCGTCAGGCGCCGCGCACCGAAGTGGACGTCAGCAGAGTTGGCTACAAGTATCACATGAACAATGTGAACGCCACCATTGGACTGGCTCAACTGGAACACATCGAGCCGGTAATCGAACGCCACATCGCCAACGGCCGGTACTTTGACGCAGCCCTCCGCGGGATTCCGGGCCTGGACGTCTGCACCTGGGACGAGGCCGCCGAACCTTCTTACTGGTTCTACACGGTTCTGGCGGACCGAAGGGATGACTTGGCGCGATATCTCACGGAGCACGGGATCGGAAACTCGCAGGCTCACAAGCGTAACGATCTGCATTCGGTGTTCGCCTCAAGCCGCCGCGAACTCCCGGGCCTGGACTCATTCTACTCACGCATGCTCCACATACCCTGCGGTTGGTGGGTGAGCGATGAGGATAGAGAGTTCATCGCTGATACGATCAGGCGGGGCTGGTGATCCGGAGCCGTCGGCCGTCCCTGCGGCGTCGCAGGCAGCACCCGAGGGGCGGTACTCCTGACGGTATAGGTGGGGCATGATCCAGGCGAACTCAGTCAAGAACATCCCTCTGTACCAGGTTGGCATTCCGCCGACCGTTAGTGAGCCCGTTGCACAGGTGCTGGCGTCGGGGCAGATTGCCTACGGGCCGAACGTGGCGAAGTTTGAGGACCTGCTCCGCGGATACCTCGGCGTTCCCTGGTTGACGGTTAACGGCGATATTTCTACAGCGCTGACCCTCTGCCTGTTTCAGGCGGGAGTGCGGCCCGGCGATGAAGTCATCATGTCGCCGCTCGTGTGTCTGGCAACCAGCTGCCCTGTGCGGAATCTGTTCGCCAACATCCGGTGGTGCGATGTGGATCCGACCACCGGCAACATCGACCCGGCGGACCTCGAAAAGAGAATTACCCCGCGAACAAAGGCGGTCGTCGTCTACCACTGGGCGGGCAATCCCTCCGATCTGCAGGGCATCCAGGCTGTCGCTCGAGCCAACAACGTCGCTGTGATCGAGGACGCCGGCGAAGCGCTTGGAGCGGAATACCACGGAAAGAAGATTGGGGCGGGCGGGTCGGACTTTGCCGTGTTCTCGTTTTACGCCAATCGCCACCTGACGACCATCGACGGGGGCGCGATCGCCTGCGCGCGGGAAGAGGACTGCGAAAAGCTGCGGTGGCTTAAGCGCTATGGCATACACCAGCCGAGTTTTCGCGACGCGGACGGCGAAATCGATCCGGCGTCGGACATCCCGGTGGCGGGTTGGAACAGCTACATGAGCCACGTGGCCGCTACGATCGGCCTCGCGCAAATGGACCAACTGCCTTCGATAATCGCCCGGTACCAATCGAATGGATTGTATTTTGACGAACGGCTCGCCGGGATTCCGGGCGTTACGGTTCTGAATCGCCCGCCGGACTCACGGTCGGCCTACTGGGTCTATACTTTTCTTGCGCGAGACCGCGATCGTCTCATGAGGAGTCTTCGTCAGCATGGGGTACAGGCATCCAGAGTGCACTTGCGCAACGACGTCTACTCGGCCTTCGGGAGTGCGCCAGATAGCCTTCCGGGTGTGGATTCATTCTCGAAGCGTTGCCTGAGTGTGCCTTCCGGTTGGTGGGTAACAGATGAGGACCGCGCTCGGATCCATGACGTTATTGCGGATGAGGCGTGATGAGGCCCGGGAACAATACGCAATTCAATGAAGACTGAAATCCGGGGGTGCAGACCCGAAGAACTGCCCGCGGTGATCGAGGGCATCGATCAGGAATTCATAACCAGCAAGCACCGTGTACTGTCCCTGGCCCAACGGTTCCCCGGCACACTGTGCCGTGAGAACACTCCACGAATACTTGTAGCGATATCGGAGGCTGCTATCTGCGGGGCCCTCTCCATCAAACCGTTCGAATGGGCAGCGCCAGAGCGCAACTGGCACGGGGCAATGATCGGGATGGTCTGGGTCGATGCGCAGTACCGCGGAACGGGAATCGGCGGTCGCCTTTTGTCTTCGGCAACACATTTCCTGTACGATTCAGGCGTAGACTTCGGCGTCCTGTGGACGGGAACGCCGGGGTTCTATGAACGGGCCGGATGGCGGCTGAACGATTCTGGTCTTTTCGGCGTGGCGGCAAACCATGCTGGGTGCACATCCGGCGCCGATGTTTCGTGCCAGCCTCTCGTTTCCGTGGATGTGGCGTGGCTCGAGAATTTGCGGTCACGTTACCTCCCGAAGCGTGTTGTCAGGAATGCCGCCGACTACCGTACCGTTCCGATTCCCGCCACCCGTGTGCTTTGTTTCTCCGCGATGAACCCCGACGGCAGCGGAGGCTATGCGCTGGTCGGCGAAGAGGATGGCGTTGGATACTTGTACGAGATGGTGGCGCCTCCGGCTCTCTGGGACCGGATATGGGGGGCTGTTGGCGAGCGCTTCGCCCGGGTCTATGTAAACGGGCAAGTGGACGACCCGTTCTCGGAGTGGCTTGCTGAGAGAGATTTCGTCGTGTGGGAGCCGCAGCACAAGACAATGTGGCTCAGCGTAAACGGTTCTATAGGTGAAAGCGATTTTGATGCCTGGCATATACCTTACTTTGACTGGATATAGATGATACGACAGAACATCATATCCAATGTGATAGCCCGCATATGGGGCGTCATCTCGGTCTACCTGTTTGTTCCGCTGTATCTGAAATTCCTCGGAATCGACGCATACGGCCTTGTGGGATTCTATTCCACGTTGGTCGCCGTGTTCGCTTTTGCGGATATGGGGTTTTCGGCCACCCTCAACCGCCAGATGGCCCGATTGACGGTGCGCGAAGACTCTGCCGGTGAGATGAGGGACTTGCTGCGGACGTATGAGACGACGTATCTGTGTATCTCGTTTGCGGTAGGCGTGATCTGTTGGGCCCTGGCTCCGCTGATCGCCGAGCACTGGCTGCGCTCCAAGGTTCTGGGGCCGCACGAAATGTCCTCCGCGATCCGCCTGATGGGGGTGGCCATCGCTCTGCAGATGCCCACCGGACTCTATACAGGCGGGCTGATGGGGTTGCAGAAGCAGGTCCGCGCGAATGTCCTTCAGGTCGGCTGGGGCGCATTCAGGGGCTTCGGAGCGGTATTGGTCCTGTGGCTTTGGGCTCCGACCATTTTCGCATTCGCTTTGTGGCAGCTGATCTCCAATGCCCTCTATTGCGTCCTCGTTCGATTGAGCCTCTGGCGCACCCTGTCACCGGACCCGGCGCAACCCCGGCCGCGGTTCAAATGGCAGGTGTTCAACGACACGTGGCGTTACGCAGCGGGCATGGCCGGGATGGCGGTCGTTTCCACTCTCCTCACGCAGGCGGACAAGTTGACGGTCAGCAAGATGATGACCCTCGAGGTGCTGGGGTACTATACGCTTGCCGGCGCGCTGGCGTCGCTTCCCCTGATGCTGGCTAGTCCCATAGCCTCCGCCGTGTTCCCGCGGCTTACCGGTCTCGTCGAAATGGGTGACCACACCGGCCTCGTGCGGCTCTACCACAGGACCTGTGAACTGGTAGGCGTCGCGATCCTCCCGGTGGGGTTGACAGTCGCGTTTTTCGCGGGCGATTTCGTTTTCGCGTGGACGGGTTCCGCGGTCACCGCCCATAGGGCGGGTCTCGTAGCCTCCCTGTTGCTCGTGGGTCAGCTGATGCAGGCCCTCACCGTCGTGCCATTCTACCTTGCCCTGGCGCACGGCAACATCAAGCTGAACATACTCGTTGGAGTCAGCTCAGTAGTCCTGATCACACCTCTACTCTTCTTCCTGATAAGGGCTTATGGGGTCGTAGGCGCGGGAATGTCCTGGGTGATCATGAACCTCTGTACTTTGCCGCCTTATATGTACCTTCTGCATAAGCGCTTCGTTCCTGGCGAGCTTCGCAAGTGGTGTCTCGGGAGCGTCGTCCGGCCATTCATTACCGCTTTTCCCTTCGTTTTGCTTGGCCGCTGGCTGGCGCCTCACACAGCCTCGCGATTGATGTCGTTCTTCCTTATCGGCATCGTGGCGGGCGTGGCCACGGCGGCGACGGCGTTTGCCGTCCCCGAACTGCGCGACCGCGTCCTGATGCGGACCCGCCGGGCCTTTGGAGTCTCATATGGAACGGAGTAGCGCCGCTTCGCCACTGCTCAGCATCGTCATCGCGACCCGCAACCGGATACCATTTGCGATTTCAGCCATTCAGAGCATCCTGGAAATCCCCGATCCGAGGCTGGAACTGGTTGTACAGGATAACAGCGAGTGCCGGGACCTGGAAGCCTATGTCCAGGAAAACGTAAAGGATACCCGATTTCGGTATCGATACACACCGCCGCCTTTCTCCTCGATCGACAATTTCAACGCGGTGCTGGAACTGGCCACGGGCGAATATGTCTGCATGATCGGTGACGATGACGGTGTTAACCCGGAGATACTTGAGGCAGCGGAATGGGCCAAGCGGGAAAACGTTGATTCCCTGGGCGTTCGGACAGTGGTCCATTACCTCTGGCCCGACACGGGTGTCCCTGCCACGCTTTACACCAAAGCTACCTCCGGGTGTCTTCAGATCAGCCCGTTCAGCGGTGACCTTCACGATGCGGACATCGAAAAGGAAATGCGAAATCTGGTGCGCAACGGAGGGTTGTACTACCTGGATTTCGAGCTGCCCAAGCTTTACCATGGCCTTGTGCGCCGCTCCTGCCTCGAGTCCGTTCGTGCGAAGACAGGAAACTACCTTGCGGGCCTGAGTCCGGACGTTTTTGCCGCGCTCTCGATCGCGAACGTCGGCAAACGCGTTGTTGTCACCGATTATCCGCTCACGATTCCCGGCGTGTGCGGCGTCAGCAGCTCGGTGCGCGAGGGCTTGCTCAAGAAACCTTCAAAGGAACTGAAAGACGCGCCGCATTTCCGCGATAGAGGCGAGTACCAATGGTGCGAACTCGTTCCCCGAATCTACGCCGCCGAGGCGATCTGGGCTGATTCTGCGGTTGCGGCCCTTCGCGCCATGGACCGCGACGATCTGGTGAGCCAGTTGAACCTGCCCAGACTGGCGGCCTATTGCATCGGAGCCAATCGCGGTGTCGCCGGGCCCGTGTTGCGCGACATGTTCAGAGGGATCCGGATCACGGGGAAAAACCCCGCCGTCGCCGCGATTAAGTTTGCGTGGGGATACCTGACAGGCCCGGGTGTGAGGTTTGCGCGTCGGGCATGGAACCGCCTTCTGATTCTCACGGGGAGGCGCTCCGTGTACAATGCCGTAGGGTTGGAGAACATGGTTGAGGTTACACACGCCCTCACTCACTATCTGCAGGAGAACGGGCGGAGTTTTGCCGAATGTGTGCGTCGCGCGAAATGACAGGTTACCGTCTGTAAACCTCCGTTAACTCACGGCAAGACGCTGACGGTCACGGGTTGAGCGTATCGGGACGCGACGCCGGCGACATAGCGCTTCCAGCCTTCCTCGGAGCGCAGGGCGACCGGCAGGGTCATCGCCGGATCCAACCCCAGAACGCTGTCACCATCCGGCTGTTCCTGGTCCCACGCGGAGACGACACGCCATTGGGTCGTTATGGTTCCATTCATCGTCGTCACCGGCACGCGAACGATGTGATCCGCGGCATCGGGCAACTCGTCCGCCGATCCGCCGGCACCTGGAAGCACGATGATCCCCAGACCGAGGTTCTGGTCCGGATGCGCTTCCGTCGCTGTCGCGCCAGGCATCAGGGCTTGGTGACCCCAGGTTTCCGTGTAACGGGCCTGCCCGTTCTCTAGAGCGACTCCGGACGAGAACGCGACGCCGGGTTTTCGGGGAAGGCCGGTAATGAGTGTCACGCCGTTCGCGTTTCGGGCCGTGATCGCATGGTCGAACCAGTGCTGGCCCGCCCAGACGGTAACGCGGCTGTTAATGTCCACCTTCTTCCCCGCCACGCTCCAACCCGTGTAGATCAGGTCGAAGATCGCGCGCACCGGACCATCCGCGATGACCTTCCACTTGCGATCCGTCACTTCGCTGATCTTCACCGCCTTTCCGTCGACATAGGCGCCCGCCGAACCTATGCCCAACGCATCACCGATCTTGAACGTGTCGCGGCCGATGGGCGACTCGGCGTGGTAGTCCACTCCGGGCTGGGCGAAGTAGTCCAAGGCAAGGCAGTGCTGACGCTTACCATACATATCGAACGCGTTTCGCGCGTCGAAATACATGCGCCAGGCCACGCGGTCGCTCTCCCAGCCCATCCCTTCGTACTTCGTCTGGAACGAGGCGTGCGCGCGCTTCGGAAATGATACTCGCAGGGGTTTGATGAGTTCTTCGGCGCCGTAGGAGATGGTCACGACCTTGGTGGAAAGGGGCGCCAGATCGACCTCGAAGGCGATCTCGTCCGCCTTGCCGTCGCCGTCAAGATCGTCCGCCTGGCAAGCCAGAGGGCGGGATGCCTTCGCGCGTGCGTCATCGGCCGGCGTCGCGGCGTCGCTGGTTGTGACGATGAACGAGGTGGCCTTGAAGTCCGGCGCAGCTTTGGCGATATCCGCAAGTGTGATGACGATCGGCTCGTTTGGGCGCGCGATCGCAGTGGGGTTTCGCAGCGTTACCTTGATCTGCTTGACTTGGTTTTCCTGGCCTAACACGGAAGCCCCTGCCAGCAGGAACATCGTGACGACAGCGGTCCGGAACGAATAACGTATGACCATAGTGATCTCCCTCGGGGTTCAGCGCCCCATCCAACCGCCATCCACCACCAGGACGTGGCCGTGGATGTACCGCGAGGCTTCGGAAGCGAGGAAGACGGCGACTGGTCCCAGGTCTTCCGGCGTACCCCAACGTCCGGCCGGGATGCGCTCCAGAATCTGGCGACTGCGGGTCTCATCGGCGCGCAGGGCCGCGGTGTTGTCGGTGGCCATATAGCCCGGAGCGATGGCGTTCACATTCACGCCCTTTGGCGCCCATTCGTTGGCGAGCGCCTTCGTGAGCCCGGCAACGGCGCTCTTGCTGGCCGTATACGCCGGGACGAAAACCCCGCCCTGGAACGACAGCAGGGAGGCGATGTTGATGATTTTGCCGCTGCCGCGTTCCAGCATGTGGCGGCCCGCTTCCCGACAGAGGCGCCAGACTCCGTTGAGATTGAGGTTGAGGACGTCCATCCAGTCCTCGTCGGTGAAGTCTACTGCTGAAGCGCGCCGGATCATGCCCGCGTTGTTCACGAGGATGTCGATGCGACCGAAAGCGTGGATGGTTGCGTCCACCAGACTGGCGGGGGTCTTCTCGTTCCGGAGGTCACCGGACAGGCCGAGAGCTTTGCGGTCGTTCCCCTCGATAATGCGGCAGGTATCCAGTGCGTCCGGGTGGCCATGGCAGGCGACGTTGGCGCCGGCCTGCGAGAGCGCGAGCGCCATCCCCCGTCCGAGGCCGACGCCCGCGCCGGTGACGAGGGCAACCTTGCCGTCCAATCTGAAATCGTCGAGAACCACAACGGTGTCCTTTCTACTCGACATCGGCCGGCTTCAGCCTGGGGGCCAGCAGATGGATGATCAGCAGCGCTATGATATAGCCGCACCCGGCGATCAGGAAGAACGGCAGGTAGGAGTCCTTATGCGATTTGAGATAAGGTCCGACCCGCAGAGTGAGAAATACGCTTCCCGCCGCGCCCCACATGCCCCCGAAGCCCACGACGGAACCGACCGCCCGGCGCGGAAACGTATCTGAGACCAGAGTGAACAGGTTGCATGACCACGCCTGGTGCGCCGCCGCCGCCAGCGCGATGAGGCCGACCGCCGTCCACATCGATGTGGTGAACAGCGCGCCGATAACCGGTACCACGCAAACGGCACAGATCAGCATTGCCGTTTTGCGCGCGGCGTTCACGCTCCAACCGCGACGGATCAGGTCCGAGGACAACCATCCGCCCGCTACGCTTCCGATATCGGCGGCCACATAGATGAATACCAGCGGCGCGGCGATACCCTCCAGTTTGACGTCGAAGCGGTCCTTAAGGAAGATACCCAGCCAGAACAACCAGAACCACCACACCGGGTCCGTGAGGAATTTGCCGATGGAGAATGCCCACGTCTGGCGGAACGGAAGGATGCTTGCCCACGGTATCTTCGTGGCCGGCTCAGGGGGGTCGCTGAGGATGTGGTCCAGTTCCGCGCGCGTGAGACCCGGGTCCTCCTCCGGTTTGCGATACATCGTTAGCCAGAAGGCCAGCCAGGCGAACCCCGCCGCCCCGGTTGATATGAATGCCCATTCCCAGCCCCACCAGAGTGTGATGTACACCGCGGCAAGCGGCGCCAGGACGGCGCCGACGTTGGTGCCGGCGTTGAAAATCCCGGTCGCGAGGGCGCGTTCCTTCCGCGGGAACCACTCCGCCACCGTCTTCACCGCTGCCGGGAAGTTGCCGGCCTCGGCGAGCCCCAGCAGGGAACGGGCGACCGTAAACGTCAGCACCGTCGCCGGAATGAACGCGGCGACGCCGAACCACGGCACCTGCGCCGGCAGCCATCCCGCGATGTGGCGTGCCATCCCGGTCGCCATCGCCGCGAGGCTCCAGAGTCCCACGGCCCATGCGAACCCCTTGCGTGTGCCGAGCCTGTCGATCACTCCGCCGCTCGCGACGAGGCCGATCGCGTACGCCACCTGGAACGCGGTCGTAACGTAGCCATACTGGGTTTTGTCCCAACCCAGGTCTGCCATCAGGCGTGGGGCGAGGGCGTTGATGATAGCGCGGTCCAGGTAGTTGACGGTCGTAGCGAAGAACAGGAGCGCGCATATGGACCAGCGCCGGTTGCCCAAGCGAACCGTCGCGGGAATGGTGGCTCCGGTCATTTTCGGCTCGCCTCCAGGCCGCTGCCGCCGGCGGCGAAGTCGGGTTGAACGTTCACCACACCGAACTGGCGGTCCTCCACTTCGCGGTGCGCGGCCATCATCCAGATGAACGTGATGCTGTGCCCGGGACAGGCCACGTTGGGGTGGTAGCCGGCAGGCATGATCACTGCGTCCCCCTCGCGCACTGCGCCGATGAACTCCATATTGAGCGGGTCGGTATACACGAACTGCACCCCGAAGGCCGGCGCGGGCATCTCGCAGTACACGTAGAGTTCCTCGAGCATATCCGTATGTTCGTGCGGCGGCCACGAAGCCCAATGTCCCGGATCCGTCGTGGTGATTCCCATCACGATCCGGCCGGCCGTAACGTTCTTTCCCAGGAGGATGTTCAGGTGCCGTGTGCTGGCCGGCCCACCGGCCGTGAAGACAAGCGTCGGGTCGTCCTTAACGGATGTGTAGGGCACGTACTGAACGGGATAAGCGTTTTCCACGTCCGCGGAGCACTCCGCGAGGTCCAGAACGGAGGTGGTCGAAACCTCAACCTGCGTTGAGCGCGGGATGTAGATCGAATCGTATCGCTGAAGGCCATAGGTTCGACCGCCAACGGCAACCGTTCCTTCACCGCTGAGGCACATCAGCCCGATTTCGCGGCCGCCCGTGTCGAACCCGACCCTCGGTTTCGTTTCGTTGAGCCGGATGCGCGCGTAGCCCAGGTGCTTCATTGCGCTGTTGGCCTGCGTCACGGCCTCGTACCGGCCGACGTGGCTGTGTGTCCCGTGGTAGATGAGATTGGTCTGCAGCTGTTCCGTGTTCATGCGCACTCTCCTCGCGTATTTCGAACTATCTCGACGTAGTCCCGCGCGGCGTCGGTGATCTTTCCTGCGTTCCCGGCCCGGATCGCCGCGAGGTCCACCAGGTCCCCGCCTACACCGAGCGCGAACGCCCCGGCGCGAATGAAGTCGGCGGCTGTGGTAAGCGAAACGCCGCCCGTGGGGATGAGGTCGATCTGGGGGAGGGGACCTTTGAGCGCCTTCAGATAGGACGCGCCGCCCACGGCGCTGCACGGGAAGACTTTCACCGCGTCGGCGCCGGCCTGCCAGGCAGTGACGACCTCAGTCGGAGTCAACGCTCCCGGGACGACCACCACCGAATACCGGCGGCACATTTCGATGGTCGCAGAGTTCAGCGATGGGGCCACCACGAACCGCGCTCCGGCGAGGATGCAAGCGCGCGCCGTTTCGGGGTCCAGAACGGTACCGGCTCCCACTACGACCTCGTCTCCGTATCGCACGCACACGGCCCGGATCACGTCGACCGCGTTCGGGACTGTCATGGTAATCTCCAGGATCGGGATCCCTCCGGCGCGGATGGCGTCGGCCACGGCCATCGCTTCTTCCGGCGACGTGGCGCGCACCACCGGGATGATACCGACCTCGCGCAGCGTGCTCAATGTCTCCGATTTGTTCATCGTCGTTACCTGTCTACCCGGGCGCCGGCACCCTTCATCAAGCGCTCAACCTCGGTCAGCGTGGCCATCGTCGTGTCGCCGGGCGTCGTCATGGCCAATGCGCCGTGCGCAGCCCCACAGTCGACGGCCCATTGGGCCCCTTTGCCCGCCAGGAACCCATAGATCAACCCGCTCGCGAACGAGTCGCCCCCGCCCACCCGGTCGAGGATCTCCAGGCCCTCGCGTCGCGGCGCTTCGTGGAACTCCCCGCCGGCATAGCAGACCGCGCCCCAATCGTTGAGCGTCGCTGTGCGGGCCGCGCGAAGTGTGGTCGCGACAACCTGGAAGTTGGGATACTCGCGGATGGCGCGCTCAATCATCCGCCTGAAGGCCGATAAGTCGAGATCGGCGAACGCTTCGTCGATGCCTTCAGTCTCCAGGCCCAGAGCAGCGGTGAAGTCCTCTTCGTTGCCCAGCATCACGTCGATGAGCGGGGCAAGGCCGCGATTGACGCGCTGCGCGGCCGATTGCCCTCCCACGCCTTTCCACAGAGAAGGACGGTAATTCAGATCATAGGACACGATGGTCCCGTGCCGTCGCGCGCACTCCATGGCTTCGCGGGCCACAAGCGGTGTTGACTCGGAAAGGCCGCAGAAGATCCCTCCCGTGTGGAACCAGCGAGCGCCCTCCGCGCCGAAGATCCGCTCCCAGTCGATGTCGCCGGGCTTGAGCTGGGAGGCGGCGGTATGCCCGCGATCCGAGCAGCCAACCGCGCCCCGCACGCCGAATCCGCGCTCCGTGAAGTTGAGCCCGTTCCGGACCGCGCGCCCGATGCCGTCGTAGGGCACCCACCCAACGTGACTTTGGTCCACTCCGCCCTGGTACATCAGGTCCTGGATCAGACGGCCCACCGGATTGTCGGTCAGGGCCGTGACGATGGCGGTCTCGAGGCCGAAGCACCGCTTGAGCCCGCGCGCCACATTGTACTCGCCGCCGCCCTCCCAGCACTGGAATGTCCGCGTTGTGCTGATCCGGCCGTCACCCGGGTCCAGACGCAGCATCACCTCGCCGAGGCTCACCAGGTCCCAGCGGCATTCAGCCTGCGGCTTGATAGTCACGGTTCGCCTCCCTTCAGCGACAGCGTGTGGTGTTTGCCATCCGGTCCCTTGAACGTGAGCGTGATCGAACCCCCCGACTGGGTCACGCGTGCACTCTTAGCCAGAGCCGCGGTCTCCCTGACCGTGCCGTCCAGCAGAATGAGGCCGGCCCGCTCGGAAACGATATCACCGGTCTTGAACGCGCGGCGCTCGCCATCGTACGATCCGAAGAGTATATCCTCCCGCGCGCCCGGACGGTTCGGCTTGCCGGCCGCACGATACACGATGCTGCCGCGAAGAGAGACCAAGCCGAGGCGTCCGTCCACGTTCGCCCAGTTTCCGATCAACGGCACGTCGCGTTCCAACCCTGCTTTGATCTCGGTCTTCTCCGGCCCGGAGGTCAGCTGACGGCTGCCGCCGCTTACGTCATCGTTCTCAATCGCGATGGGCAGGCCGCGTTCCAAGGTAATCACGACAGCGCGCATTGCCGTTACCCTGTCAACGTACGCCAGGACGCCCGGCGCGACCGACAACACGGCCATCTTCTGGCGCAGCGCTCCGTCATTGATTTCCGCATCCAGGGTCACGGCGAAGCCGGTTCTGTCGGTCTGGACCGTGTGGTCAAGCACTTTGAACCGCGCCGCTTCTGCGCCAGACTGGCCGTCCACCGTGAACCGCCCAACCAGGCTGCCCTGCCACGGTGTGGTGACGTAAGGACGATCTAGGTGTTTCGCCGATTCCGGCAGGGCGAGCCCCATCAGTTGGTGGTTCCAGGAAAACGACGTCAAACCGCGCGGCGTTCGATGAACGACGAAACCGGCCCGGTCAAACGCCTTTGCGGGTGTGAGGCCACGCACCATACGCCCCCATTCGGCATCGGTTGAGGTCTTCGGCTCGCCGAACTGCTCGTGCATCATCGCGGCGAAGGTGATCCGCTCCGCCTGCACCGCTTCGCGCGCGAAGCCGAGATTGCCGGAGTCGCCAACGAAACGCCCGCCGCCGTTCAGCAATTGGCGCCGGCGCGCATACCCTGCCATACGCCGTTCCAGTAGCGCCGCCTCCGGCAGGCTGTACAGGGTGGCGAGCATCGCGAAGTAGTGGATGTGCTCGTAATCGTGCAGGTCCCAGTCGAGCCCCTGCGGGTAGAGCCACTCACCGTCGGCGCACACGATATACCGGAGCATTCCCCAACCCTTCAGCACGCTGTGCTTCAGTCCTCCGGGAACCGGCCTGTCGGCCAGCCTGAACGCCACCGCCGCCTGGGCGTTTGTGGCCGGACCGACCATCGCGTACACAGGGTGGAAGATGCCGTGGTTCTCCAACGTGAAATCGTCGAAGACCTGCGCCGTCGTAACCCAGTCACAAACGCGTTTGCCGTCGACGATGGTACGATCGTACTTATCGGCGGAGCAGGACAGCGTGTTGAATCCCCATCGCGACACCGTTTCCCGCCACATGGCAGAGTGGGGGTGTTCCGGCATGAGAAGCAAGGCGGATGACGCGGCGGTGAGGTCCCAGGCGTTCTCCTCGGCCTTGGTGTCACCCGTAGCCATGTTGGGAGGGGCCAGGTCGTTGAAGCGGTCTGCCTCGGCGGCGACGCACCGCTTGACCGCGGCCATCGTCTCGGGGCTCAACGCGTCCTTTACCAGAAAGGCCGCGACGCCGACGTTGCCGGCCCACATGGCGCTCTGCCACGAATTCCCCCAGTGTTTGCCGTCCGTGCAAACCGCTGGGCCCGTCACATGGGTCTCGGCGCACCAGCGCAAGGCGGGGTCGATGCGCGCGGAGACATGGTCGCCGCGCCGGTACAGATAGGCGTACGCCACGGCTGTCGTGCTTACCGCGCGGATGCCTTCGTTGTTCCAGTCGGATCTGCCGGTGCCCCAATACCCCATTCCGGGCTGCCCGGGTGCGTCGTGCCACAGGGTCTCGGCGTAGCGGATATAGTCCTTCAGCATCGCGCGGTAGGTAGCGGTGGCGGCCTCTGCCGCTCGGGCGCGGGGCGCGGGACGGCCAGCCAGAATGAGGGCGGTGGTCAGGAGCAGCGCCCGCAGGAACCAAATACGCTGCCGCCGCTTGCCCTGGGGCGACCGGACGGAGGGGAACAGGGCACGCCGGCGGTTCGGGTGCTCTGGCGCCGCGCTCTCTACGGTTCCGCGGAACAGGTCGGGCATTGCGACTAAGGGATAATGGACGGGTGGTCCGGAGGATTGTTCTTGAAACCAGTATGTCCGTGGAACGTGCGGAAATCCATCCTGCGGGACGGATCATCGCGTATGGCAGCTCGCCGCCGGCGGCCGGGAGCGCAGTGAGGCCTTTGGTTGGCGCAGCGGTCGATCACTATACTGGGTGCATGGTCCGCGGCGAGGCCGCTCGCCGCAGCGCAATTGCCGAGGAGTATGCTTATGTTCCGTAGATGCGCTCTGGCGATCGGCTGTATCCCGCTCTTCGCCGCTCCTGTACCGGCTCAGAACACCGTTACACCAGCCGGTGACGAGTCCCTCACCCCTCCGGCTATCCGTTCGCTTATGCGGAAGGTGGCGGATTACGAAATCTCCCGCACGAAGGCGCTCCCTCCGGACGGAGGCTGGGTTCGCGCTTCTCTCTATACCGGAGTCCTCGCCGCATACCGCGCCACCGGCGAAGTGCGGTACCTGGATGCCGCACTTAAATGGGCAGACGCCGAGGCCAAATGGGCTCCCTGGGGGACGGATCAGCGATTCGCGGACAACCTGTGTTGCGGACAGGTCTTCACGGAGTTGTACGAGATCCGGCGCGATCCCCTGATGCTCTCGGCGTACCGGGCCGCCATTGACAATATGATGGCGAGTCCCAGGCAGGGGCGCGAGGACTGGTGGTGGTGCGACGCGCTCTACATGGCGCCGCCGGGGATCGCACGCCTGGGCGCGATCACGGGCGACCGCAAATACTTCGCGTTCCTCAACGAGATGTTCTGGGACTCTACGGACTTCCTCTTCAACAAGGGCGAAGGGCTGTATTACCGGGATAAGAACTACTTCAGCTCGAAGACTCGGAACGGGAAGCCCGTCTTCTGGTCGCGCGGAAACGGCTGGGTGATGGGCGGGACGGTCCGTGTGCTGCAGTACCTGCCGGCGGACGACCCCGGCCGCCCGCGATTCGTCCAACTCCACCAACAGATGGCGAGGGCGCTGGCCCGGTGTCAGGGCGAGGATGGGCTCTGGAGACCGAATCTGGGGGACGCCGACGAGTATCCGATACCGGAAACGAGCGGGACGGCGTTTGATTGCTACGCCATCGCATGGGGGATTAACAACGGCCTCCTCGACCGCGAGAACTACCTGCCCGTGGCGAGGCGCGCCTGGAGGGGGCTGGTCGCATGCGTCGGACCGGAAGGCCGGCTTGGATATGTCCAGCCGGTGGGGGGCGCCCCGGGCCCGGTTACGCCGGGCGGCACGCAGGAGTACGCCGTTGGCGCCTTTCTACTGGCCGGGAGCGAGATGGCAAGGCTGGACGCCATGAAGTTCGATATGGGAGCCGCCGGCGCCGAGAACGGCTATATTCCCGTTCAGACCGAGGTCTGGACGCCGGCGCGCGGATACGGTTGGCTCGATCCGGGCGACCTCGTGCTCCGCGACCGCAAGGCGCCCGACCTGCTTCGCCGCGACTACCTTTTCGGGCATAAGCCGGCCACCTTCCGCGTGAACGTCGCGCCCGGCCCGTACCGCGTCACGCTGATTTCCGGCGACATGGATTATGGCGACCACGAGACACAGGCGCGCGTGAACGGGGTCCAACTCCCCATCCTGCACCCGCGCCAGTCGCACTTCGCCACACTGACAACCGCCATCAAAGTGACCGGCGACAGGCTCGACATCGCGTTCAGCTCTCCCAGGGAAAACTGGGTCATTAACGCGATAACGATCGAGCCGGCCGCCGGACCGGAGGCCCCCAGGGTTACCGACCAGAGCTTCGCGGCCAAAGCGGCAGACCCATGGATAAACGTCGCGAAGACCCCGGATGCGATCGCGCCGTACCTGAAGCGATTCCGCACCCAACTGGCCGCGAAGCCCGCGTTCAGACCAACCGGGCTCGGCCGGAAGGATTACCTGAAGCTGATCGCCGGAAACGTGGACTTCTTCAGGAAGCATCAGAACAAGGACGGCGCGATCATCGATCCGTACCGGCGTGTGGAGTTTCAGTATTCTACGCCATGTTTCGCACTGGCCGCGGCCACTCTGGTGGTGTACGGCGGCCGGAAGGACCTGCTCGAGCCGGCGGCGAAGGCGATGGACTGGGCGACGCTCACGTTGAGCCAGGGCCGCGCCGCGACCCATCACGAAGATTTCTTCTCCGAGCAGATCGGCCACGCCATGCCGCTCTTCCGCCCGCTGGTCAGCAAGGCCCGGTACGCGAAATGGCAGGCGCAGATTGCCGGTTTCGATCCGTATAAAGTCTACCGGGCGGGTATCGGCGGCAACAACTGGAACGTGGTCGCGCTCAGCGGCGAGTGGCTGTTCCACCGGCTGGGATTGCGCCCGGACACGAAGTACATTGCCGAAAGCCTCACGGCGCAGGGCAAGTCCTTCAGCTCGTCGTTCGGCCTCTACCTCGAGGGGCCGATGGCGTACGATCATTTCCCGCGTCTCTGGGCGGCGGATATGGTATCTCACGGTTACAACGGTGTTCACGCCCGCGACCTCGCCGAGATGCTAAGACGGGGCGCCATCACCAGCCTGTTTATGCAGAGCCCGACCGGTGAACTGCCCGCCGGTGGCCGAAGCGCCCATCATCAATGGAACGAGGCCGAACAAGCCTGCACGTATGAGATCTACGCTGCCCGCGCGCTGAAGGACGGGGACAAGCAAATGGCCGGCGTCTTCAAACGCGCCGCTCATCTCGCGCTCGCGTCCATGAAGCGCTGGATGCGGCCGAGCGGAGAGATGCAGATCGTGAAGAACTGGGTGAATCCGTCCGCCCAGCACGGCTACGAGGGGTACTCGTCGCACAGCCAGTACAATCTGTTGCCGATGGCGATGCTCTCTATTGTGTACCTGCACTCCGGGGAGACGGAGGCCGTGAAGGAGCAGCCAGCCCCGGCCGACCTCGGCGGGTTCGTGCTCCAGATCGACCCGGCGCTGCACAAAGTCTTCGCCAACGCGAGCGGCATGTATGTTGAGGTGGACACTAATGCGGATTCCCACTACGAGCCCACTGGCCTGCTTCGGATCCACAAGTCCGGTTTCAACCCTCAACTCGGCCCCAGCCAGACGCTTTCGACCGCGCAGGTGTACCTGCCGAAGGGGCCGTCCGTGAATGCGGCCGTTGGCGTCGCGTGGAAGGATGTGAACGGTGGGTGGAGGTCTCTCGCGGAGTACACCAACAATTCGCTCAGCCGGATGAGCCTGCTTGGCGTTGAGGAGAGCCCAAAATCCGTTGCGTTCCAGTTGCTCGACCAGGGTTATTTCAGCGGACCGGTTTTCATCAGCGAGAAGTACACGATCACGCCCGATTCCGTTCTGCTGAGAACCGAGACGCCGGATTACGCCGGCCCTCTGAGGTACGTCTGGCCGGTTCTGGCGGACGATGGGAAGTCGAAGTCATCCATAAGCGTCAAGAACGGCGCGGTGAGCGTTACCCTGCGGGGCGAGACGCAAACATACACACCGGTTGGCGCATCGGCTATCAGCGTGGGTAAGACTCTCTACCCGTTCCGGAACGGCTGGGCGCGCGTGGTGACCGCCGAGTACCCTCGCGGCGGCGCCATATCACTCCGTATCGCCCCAAAGGCGCGGCGATCGCGTTGAAGACCGTTCGCGGTATCGGGCAAGCGGGTTATAGAGCCGGGTCCGCCGTCTGTGACCCGCGCCTTTCGACCGGGAAGAGGCGCGCCCCCCATCCCGTCTCGACGGCGTAATTCATACATCGGGCGAAGCTGTCGAAGTTCAGTTGCGGACAAACCAGCCCGTGCGTCTCCAGGACTGGAGCGGTGTTCTCGATCTCGAATGACCTCAGGTCCTGCATATATGGACGATACACGTCAAGGTAGGAATCGTAGAGAGTTTCCAGCGCGTTTCTTGGCCGCAACTTGAAAGACTCCGTCCCGCACGTCTCAACGCCGTCCAGGCCGAAAAGTCGTATGGCGTACCCGACGATCTCCTCGATTTTCGTGGCCTGGGGATTGACGACGTGAAAGATGCCGCCGTTGAGGCAGTCCTCCATGGTGGCCATGAAGACATCTACACAGTGATTGATCGGGACGAGGTTGATGCCGCCCTCTGCGCCGGTTTCGACACGGATCGGCATGAAGACCCCGCCGCCCTCCGTCAGGTGGATGCCCAGTTCGGCGGCCTTCCTCCCGCCGCGCTCGCGAATGTCGGCGAGGTAGACGTCACGGATCATGAGGGCCGCCTTGACCGGAAAATACAGGGCATTGAAGCGCAGAGTCCTCCCGGTTCGGGAATCGCCGTAGACGATGGAGGGCCGGTAGACATTCAGCCGGATGCCGTGGAGCCCGCAGGCTTCCCGCGCCAGAATCTCACCGCGGGCCTTCGTCTCTTCGTAAACGTTCGTGAACTCGCCCGATTCCACCCAATCCTCGCGGCACAGCCCGGTTCGCCGTCCTGCGACGTAGGCCGTGCTGACGTGGTGGAAATAGCAGCACCCGCTTTTGGCGGCGAAATCGAGAACGTTTTTCAAGCCGCCGACGTTGGCTGCCTCGATCTCGGCCCGCTTGCGCTCCGCGAATGCGGTGTTCGACGCACAGTGGACGATCTCGTCAATTGCTCCCGGCCCCGCCTGGCCGCCGAGTGCAGCGGCGGCCCAGCCGGGATCGAGGATGTCACCCTCTGCGACGTCCAAACGCCCGCGCGACTCGCTGTCGAGTCCAAACCAGTCGACGATCTGCGCGACCCTGTCGCGGGCGGAGAGCCGCCGGGATGATCTCGCGAGAATCGTCACACGATATCCCGCCCTGAGCAGAGCGACAGCGATGTGGCTGCCCAGGAAGCCTGTCCCTCCCGTGACCAGGAATCGGCTCGCCTTCGCCGCCCGCTTTCGTCGGAGAGGGAGGGTTCCGATCCTCATATCTACACTCGAGTCACACACGGTAGAGGATATGCTCAAGCCTCGAACAACCCTGGGAGAAAACAGGCTTCATCGTGTTCACCCCGGGGATCCGGTCTGTCAGTCCGTCAAGCCAGGGATCGGCTTCGGACATGGCAAGCGCGATCTTCTGCCGCTGCGCCGGGTCCGTGTGATCGAAGTAGTAGTCGTATTCCAGGATTGCCCGCTTGCCGAAATCCAGAGGGGTCAGGAATCCGAAGTCATGGTCGATGTCTTGGGCGATCGCGATTCTTGCGAAACCATCCAGAACCTCGTGGATCACGTCGAGCCTGTCCGGCGGGAGATAGACGAGGAACGCGAGCCCGTGCTTCCGCCGAGCCATGCGCGCGCTTACGATACGGTGCATCGTGAGCCATACCGTATCCGTCATCTCGGGACGCGAATAGAGCTCCCGGTAGAATGGGCGAAGCGACTCCGGGACGGCCTCGGCGATCGTCTCCGGGGACGGCTGGAGGATCGCCTCGATCAGCGGTCGCATTTCGGGGCGGCAAAGGAGTTCAAAGGGACGTTCCTGTCCCTCGTAATCCCGCACAAGATCGAGCCAGCGTGGTTCCACGAGGCGCGGAAGGCCGAGCATCAGCGTGCGAAGGAGCGAGGAGTCGATGAGCGCCGGGGCCATCTTCGCGATGGCATCCCTGCCATATTGATCGGCGATGACGAGGACCATCGCCTCGATGCCGAGCGCTTCCGGCAGGGCGGCCTTGAGCTTCAGCGCAAGTTCCTCGCCGGGTGACAGGAACGTTGCGATATAGTGTGCGCCGAGGACGGCCACGGCGAGGCCGATTCGACGCTGACCGAGCGTTCGGGCGAAGCGGACGGCCTCATCGAATCCGGCGAACGGCACCAACAGACCTTCCTCGTCCGCGGTCGCCGGGTGGAGTTTGACGAAGGCTCTTGTGCAGATACCGGGGGAGGGGGCGCCGCTCTGCTCGAAGGCGAAATGGTTCGTGGCGGCCTTTTCGTTGAGCCGGAACACACTCCCGTCGCGGCCGACGAACTCCATATCGATGAAGTTGTCCGCGGCCGTGCCGTAAACGTTGGACCACGTCGAGAAAATGCCCGTACAGACGATATTGCCGCAGACTGTGGCGGCGGGTTCGGCGACATTGACGCGAAGGCCGCGGCGCCATGCCTCCTGTTGAAGATCGAATGCGGTGACGCCCGGCTCAACGGCGGCGCACCAGTTATCGAGGTCCATCTCGATCCGGCGCATCCGGCCCATATCCAAAACGATTCCGTCCGAGAAGACGAACCCGAACACGCTTCCGCCATTGCCCCTGACGGCGTAGGGGAGGCCAAGCTCTCCGGCCAGGCGGACGATCGCGACGACATCCTCCGTGGACCCCGGGAGAACGACGTAACGGGGAATCTTCGGACCGGCGAGTGGAAAAGGGTCGTCGGCATACGTCCAGAGAACGGCGGGGTCGTTCGAAACCCATTCCTTCCCCACGATCTCCCTGAGTCTCCGGAGCCCATCGTCCTCGGCGGGTTGAACGACGTCCCCGCCGCCATCCACGTGCTCCTCGACGTATTCCTTCAGCGCCCGCATGACCTCGGTCGGCTGCATTCCCGTCACGAAATGGCATTGGTAGTCGCAAATCCCGCAGAGCGTACAGCTGTCGGCGCTTTCGACGAGGGCCTCCGATATCGGTATACGCCCTTCGGCGAGGCCCCGGTAAAGGTCCATGCGTCCCTGGGGGTAGAACGTGACGAAGTGCTTTTCGGAACCTGAGGGGCAAAGGCCGGTCGCCAGATAGTCGATCTTGCACATAGCGTAGTGCCGGCATTGTGCCGCCATGGCCGCGGCCTTTACGTCGATCTGTGGCATGAGGGACCTCCCTGGGCCTGAGCCCCGAAATGCTGATCGCGATCACGCGCGCGGGGCGACGGGAATCTCCCTGCCGGCCCGTGCGTCTACCAGTTGGCCAGCCGCGCTTTCACGCGGCGCGAAAAACCCGATAGGAGTGACGGAGTCGATCGAAGGCGTCCCGGAGGTCTCTCCTCAAGGATTATTGTATCCGACTTGTGCTCCGATACAAAGCGCCGGGATGCGCCGTTTCCCTCCGGAGGCACGGGATTCGCGGCCCGGTATTTGGGCTGCGGGGTGCGCATGACAGAATCCCCGGCAATTGACACAAACCTGGGCATAGCGATCGGCGAGGGGGCTTGTCTGAACCGCCGGTGGGCATCCCGTTCGAGTCTGTCCGTTGCTCGGTAACTGTAAACGAGTCGGGCGCCCTGGAAAGGGCGCCCGAAGGATGCGATGGAGCGGGTTGGAGCCCGACGCGTTCTAGGAATCGGGCAGGTTTGCACCCGGATATGTCGGGGCGCCGGCGTGAGAACCGTCCGCCGAACCACAGTAGCCCCAGCCCGTTGTGCGCGGCCAGTTGTATGCTGTCCCGTTCGGTGCGGAGCCTGTAGCGCTGTTCGGGAACAGGTAGCAGAATGGGTTCGTGGTGCTCGGAGACGCCACCATCACGGTGTAGAAGGCCGCGTGGCCATCGGCAAAGAGGAATACCTTGCCCTGTCCCATTCCGCTGCCATGCGGGAAGCCCCACTTCGTGGGATCCCTGGGGTACTGGTGCAGTACGCCTGTAGCGCCTTGTCCCGTCTGGTCGAACCACTCTCCCGTGGCGTCAGAGCCGACGCCGCAGAGTTCTCTTCCCTTCTCGTACAGCATCACCGTTTTCGAAGGGATCTTCATCTTCGAAATGGCAAGCCCGCTAACGTTTTGGGGCAGCGAGTACGAGCGTACAGGGTTCGCTTCTGTCGCTCGCCGGGCCTCAACGGCCTTGTTCGTGGGGCAGGTGAATGACTTCTTCGTCTTGACGAGGGGGAAGATCGCCACATCCCACGTGTAGGATTGGAACCCTGCAGGCGGCGTCACGTTTCCGAGCGCCCAGATGGGGAGAGTGTTGTCAGAATCGTCCATGTACAACAGCATGGCCGTGCCCAGTTGCTTGTTGTTGCTGATGCATGTTGTAACCATGGCCCGTTCGCGTGCCCTGGCGAAGACAGGGAACAGGATGGCAGCCAGGATGGCGATAATTGCGATGACCACTAGCAGTTCGATTAGCGTAAAAGCTCTTCTTCTCATACGTTTTCCTCCCTCCGACAGTGAGTGGTCCCTCTGCCTGTTAGAGCGGTAATGAAGGCGTAATGTTCCGTTCCCGGTGGATCACCAGGGGGAGAGGCGCCCCTCCTCCACGCCAGGGTGGAGGAGGGACGCGGCAGTTAGTTACTTCAGGCCCTGCTTCGCAAGAGCGATAGCGTCCTGAATGGTGATGACGCCCGATGGGGCGGCAATATCGTCTACCCCCATTGTACCAGAAGTTGCGGCTTGCAGGCCCGCGGCGATCTTCAGCGCGTCCGAAGCGGATGGAACCGCCGGAAGCGTCGGCACTGAAGTGCCATCGAGGTAGATGATGACGCTGCGGATGATATCCGGGTTGTCACCGGTGTTGGAGCGTGGGTTGAGGCGGAAGTCGGCGAAGAGGTTCTGGTTCTTATAGGCGCCGAAGGCTTCCATCACAGCGGTGCCGGGCGCCATGTAGGTGTTGGCCGAGGCGACCGGGACCAGGTCCCACTCGAACGTCTTCCACGTGTTGGTGGAACCTTTAGTGACGATCCAGTCTGTGTTGCCCGTTCCGGCGGCGTTCTTGGTCTGGATCGTTCGATACGGGTCTGTTGTGCGCATGGTGCGGTTGGAACCCAAGGTCGCGGTCGCGCCCGCGGTGCTGACCCACGGGGTGCCGGACATGGAATGTGTCCAGCCTTCCATACGGTTGTAGTTCAGGCCGATGCTGTCATTGGTCTGTCCGGCCTTCGCGTTGTCGAAGTATTCGATCCGTATGCGGACATGCGGTCCGACCTTCCAGTTCGCGGTGCCGGGCAGTCCGCCGCCGCCCGCGGGGGGCGAGGCGGGCATCACGAAGGTGTTCAGGTCCATCCCGGGCCCGGTCGCGGGAACACCCGGAACCGTGCCGTCTTCGGACGGCATCTTGCCGATGTCGCCCATTCGGCCGCGATACAGCCAACCCGGGTCAACCTGGAAGTAGAAGTAGTCGTTCGCTTGGGAGATGTTGTCGATGCGGTTCTGCCTGCCACCAACGGCGACCGGCGACGTCATCGAGTCGGTGACGTTAACCAGGTTTCGCGGGCGGTTTGTATCCGAGGAATAGCCGTTGAACACGCCTTCCATCTGCTTCAAACCGTTGCTGATGTTGGTCGCGCCGAGTACGGCGTAGATGTACGTCTGGCCGGCCCCCACATCCAGCGTGCCGAGGCTGTTGGCGCCGGCGGCGATGGTTGCGGGGAACGTCTTCGTGAGGATGCCGGTGGCGACCGGGATAACGGTTACGCTGTATGTGCCCGGGGCCACGCTGGAGATGCTGAACGTTCCGTCGGCGGCCGTATAGGCCATATGCGCGTCGTCAAAGATCACCTGCGCCATGTTGAGCGGGCCGGAGGAGGAAGCGCCTAGCGGTTGACCGACGACGGTGCCGGTAACGGTGGTGCTCACCACGTCGCTGCCTTCAAGGGTAGCGGCGAGGATCGAGAAGTCGTTCGTGCCAACGCCGGAGAACATGTACGGCAGGGTGACGCTCTTCAGGACCTTTGCGGCGTTCACGGGGAGCAATTGCTGCACGAAGGCGGCCGTGGAGTCGGCATTGCGGCTCTCGTCGGAGTTGTTCTCGCGGCGGCTGCGGATGTTGAAGCCAACATCGGTCAGGTTCGGGGCCGCTGCCGGCGAGAACTCGCGGTAGAACATGCGCTTCGGCGTTTGGGTGCCGGGGTTCGTCCAGTTGCCAACCCAGTCATGATGGGCGATCTGGACCTGCTCGCTGGTGCCGTCGTCGTACGTGAGTGTGAAGTGCTCGTAATATGCCAGCGTTCCGAAATTGCCGTTGCCCTGGCCTTCGCCGATGATCGACAGGGCGCTGTAGTGGCCCGGGGCGATCTGCCACGTCTGGCCGTTGCAGCGCTGAACGTTGTTGAAGTAGGTCTCCTTGTTCGGCATCTTAAACGGCACGTTGTTGGTGCGCGCGTCCTGGACGATGGTGCCGGAAGCCGGCATCAGGTCGCCGTTGAAGCACGTGTCGCCGCCGGAGCTGCCTTTGTAGTCACCGGTCATGTCGGCCATGGCGATCATGTCGAAGTTGTAGTTCAGCGGGAGGTAGGTGAATACGGGAGCCTCGGCGGGGAGTGTGATGGTGACGTCGTCCGGAGCCGGCATCTTCATGCCCACGGGGACAACATGGCCCGCCAAAACGCCGGGCTTCGTTTGACCGTACAGGAACGCATCGAGATCGACCTTCTGGCCGGCCGGTACGCCCTTGAAGACGCCGACGCCATTGGCGTCGCATTTCGTGCTGTACGGGCTCATCGCGATCCAGGCGCCGGCCGCGGGGGTGACGCCATCGCTCATTTTGACCGTGACGCGGATATCGCTGCTCACGGGCTGAGGAGTCGCTGTTTCCCAGGAAACGGCGCTCACGAACGGGTACTTATTGGTCTGGTTACTGCGGTCGAATCGGATGTCGTGCAGCACCTTGGCCGGGTTGCAGGGAATGACCAGGGCCTTGATGTAGATGTTGGCGGCGCTGGAGGTGGTGCTGCCCACGCCGTCTTCCCAGGGCGGGGTTCGCCCGCCCGCGGTTGTGTGGCGTCCGTGCATCGTCACGTAGGGCAGTTCGTTCGATGTTCCCGGCTGGTACCAGTCGGAAATCGCGATCGGTTTGACCTCGGATGTACCGTCCGCGTAATTGAGGGTCGCCCGCATGTTCACGCCGCCTTCCAGGCCGGTTACGGCGAGGTAGCAGTTCAGAACGTTAGTCTGCGGGGCGAGCAGTTCGTAGTCGCGGATGCTGATGAGGTTGGGCGTGCCGCCTTCGGGGTAGCCGGCGACACCGGGTGCAACCGGGGAGTCGATCGTTGGGTCGCCGAAGTCGAAGGCGAGGGCGCCCGGGGCTCCCGCGGAGGCTTCCCAGTTCTTGATGCTGGCGCCGTTGTGGTGAACGGTGTCCGGCAGGGGATCGGCAACCGTGTTCGGGCTGTAAAGCCCCTTAGGCATGTATTCGCTGCCGAGGCCGAACGCCGTGAACTGGAAGTCGCCGAACTTGGCGGGGTCCGTCGTGGTGGCCGCCGGATCGTCGGTCGAAATCTGGTCCAGCGTCGGGTTGGTCAGCGGGTCGGTAATAACCGGGATGGGGTACGGGAACTGGATGTCAGCCCCGGTCACGGCATCAGGCGCGGCAACCGGAACGCTGATGGTGGTTACCGGGTAGTTGGCCGGCTTGTTCGCCGAGATCGAGTACGTGCCCGTCGGCAGGCCGCGGAACATATATGTGCCGTCGGCGCTGGTGTTGATCGTGTAACTCAGCATCTTGACAAAGGCATTGGCTACGGGGCCGCTTCCTTCGGAGACAGGCTTCTTCACCGTGCCGCTGATGGACCCGACCGGGCCCGGGACGTCGATGGTGTCGCCCGACCATGCGAAGATGAAAGCGCTGAGGGTGGTATTGGCGTTCAGCAGGTCGGGACCGAACGAGATGCTCTTCAGCACTTTCGTAGAGTCCGCGATGATGAAGCGCATGAACACGTTGAATGCCGGCGGCGTATTGCCTTCGGGAACCGCGGTTCCGTCCGTTGACTTAAGCCGTTTGTCCACCGAGAAGGCAACGATTTCATCATCGCCAGCACCGCCGCCGCCGTTGTTGAAACGATACAGCGAGTTACCGGCCACCGAGACGACAGGCTGAACGGTGCCGTCCGTGTAGTTCAGATAGGCCAGCGTATCGCCCTGGCCGTCCGTGCCGTTCTGGATCATGTACAACGCGGAGTACTTCGCGGGCGGAACGGGGATGACGGCGTTAACGGATGTGATGACATTGTTTTTGCCGGGGGCGGTGGGCGGGAACCAGAAGTTCAGGGTTGGAGGCATGAGGGAGCCGAGCCCGAAGGTGGTGCCCGCCGGGAAGCCGCCATTGGCCGCGCCTGTGAACCACAGGGAATCGCCGGCAGGGAGCTCGTCGGAGGGCAGGTTCAGGCCGCCGGAGGACGCGTTGCCACCATTGCTCTCACCTGGGTTGGAAATATTGTCGAGGTTGTAGTTCGGCAGCGGCGCGGTGTTGGCCGCCGTGTTCTGAACAACCTGGGTGAACGTCAGATTTTGCGTGACCACACCACCGCCTGAGACGGCGGCCGTGGACTGGACCGGAGCGTACTGCCCTGGGGCGATCGCGAACAGGACGTATGTTCCGTCATAGAGCCCGGTGAAATTGAAGGCGCCCGTGGCATCCGTTTTCGCCTTGGAGACACTGGAGGGCGGCCCGTTTGTTACCGGCTGCGGTCCGATGATTTCGATAAAGGCATTGTTGACCGGGTTTGTGCCGAATAGCGCCGTACCGGTGATAGCCGGGGCCACGTCCAGCACCTGGAGTTCGTTGATTCCCCAGACTGTGCTCGTATTGCTGCTGACGGTACCGGCAATGCGCACATACCGGTGCGACTGCGCGCCAATATCGATGAAATCGTTGGCGGTGCTGAATCCTGCGGGATCCGCCGTGCGTGTGTAGACGATGGACCAGTCACCCGTTCCATAGAAGAACGAGGTGGGATCCGTATCCACGGCGTCTCCAACTTCAACGGTGAAGGCGGTCGCGTGATCCCCGGTCCAGTTCAAACGCACGTAGCGGAAACTTGAGATGGCCCCCAGGTCTACGCCCGCCTGGTCGTTGCCGGTGTTGGGAGAGCCGGCGTTGTTCCAGGACGTGGTGAAGTTGCCATCGGTGAGGTTGGCTGTCGTATCCGTGCCGGTCCCGGCGACGGGACTGTTCCACGACGCGAAGGCGGGTTTGCCGAGAGCCAGGTTGGTGGCTCGGGCGCTGATGGCCGGCCACAATGCGAGCAAAAGCAGCGCAACGAGACCGGGCACCCATTGAGTGGGAAGGCGTCTGTTCATGACAGGCTGTTTTCCTTTCTGAGTAAGACGGATGATCTAGTGTTGCCGGCATTTCTGCCGAAGTCTGCCAACGATCACATGCGGAAGGAGCAGTGACGGGGTGGAATGCCGCGCTCCCTCCCAGAGTGCGGACGCCGCGTTTCGGCGTCGCCCGCTGGTGTTCAAGGCCTGTGTCCGCTTCCGGAATGGAAAGATGAATCAATACCTGGATGAAGCGCTACCGGGAGCCTTGAATCTGTGTCAGTCAGATGGTAAATCGCGCGAGCGCGTCTGGAACCCTCGTCGTGAGCGCGTTGGCCGTTTGCGACGACCAGGTCTCCTCGGGGAGTTCCGCGAGTTGGACGGTTTCGGGCACGGTCGACGCCCGAACGATGAGAGGCGTGTCCAGCAGGACGTGGCGGATGGGCAATTGCGGAGCCGCCATGCGCTGCCGAAGGAGGATTGCTGCGTGCCGC